>JBILSK010000460.1:0-2953 GCA_044372165.1 Burkholderiaceae bacterium
GACGGGTTCTCGCAATGGTGTAGTCCGCGGCGCGCTGATGGGCGTGCAGCGGAATCCGTTCGGCGAATGCTGCGGGCACGCTGGCGCGGTGGTGCGCAACATGTCGGATCTGGCGCGACGACAGCCACAGGCGCGTCAAGACCGAGGCCAGCAGGGCGGCCACGAAGAGCAGGGTGAAGGACAGAGGGGTCAGCGAGGACAAGGAGGGTGCGTCGGGTGACGGTGAAACACCGGGGCAGGTCGTGCGGCAAGGTGCCCATCAGGACCAGTCAGACCGGCATGAGACAATGCATCCGGAGAAAAAATTATGTCACAGCCCTCGACCGATCCTGCAGTTCCCCCACAGGCGCCCGTGCCGCCGGCGGTGCCCAACGAAACATTCCTGATCTGGGTCGACATGGAAATGACCGGCCTGCGACCGGAGATCGATCGGATCATCGAGGTCGCGCTGGTGGTGACCGACACCGACCTGAACATCCTGGCGACCGGTCCGGTTCTGGCCATCCATCAGCCCGACAGCGTGATGGCGGCCATGGATACCTGGAACACGGCCACACACGGGCGCTCGGGGCTGACCGAACGCGTGCGCACCTCCACGGTGACCGAGGCGCAAGCCCAGGCGATGCTGATCGATTTTCTGCGTCCCTGGGTGCCGGCCGGCAAGTCGCCGATGTGCGGCAACTCGATCTGCCAGGATCGACGCTTCATGGCGCGAACCATGCCGGAGCTCGAGGCCTGGTTCCATTACAGAAACCTCGATGTCTCCACGGTCAAGGAGCTGTGCAAGCGTTGGCGTCCCGAGGTGGCTCGCGCCTTTGCGAAGCGCAGTGCGCATACGGCGCTCGCCGACATCGAGGAGTCGATCGATGAATTGCGCCACTATCGCCAGCACTTCCTTGCGCTGGGCGCGAGCTGACCTCTGCGCTGATGTCTGGCGCGCAGTCGTCATGCGCGCAGTCGTCATGCGCTCAGTCGGTGCGGCGGGTGTGAATCCACAGCAGGCCACCCAGACCCACTGAGGCCAGGGCCACAGCACCGGCTGCGGCCATCCAGAATCCCGCGGCGCCCAGGCCCACCTCAAAGCACAGCCACCAGCCGCCGGTGACACCGATGCCCCACAGCGAGAAGGCAAACACCAGCATCGGCGCCACGGTGACCTTCCAGGCGCGCAGGGCGAAGGCCAGGACGCACTGCATGGCGTCGAACAGGTGGTACGCGGCAACCCAACCCAGCAAGACGGCGGCGATGTCCCGCACCACCGGGTCGCTGCTGTAGGCCGCTGCCAGCGGTATGCGCAGCAGCACCACCGCCGCTGCGACAATGAGCGCGGCCGCGCCGACCAGGCTCACGCCCACCCACGCTGTGTGACGGGCCCGATTCGGGTCGGCTGCGCCCAGATGCTGGGCGGCCAGCACACTGGTGGCATTGCCCAGCGACAGGGGCAGCATGAAGATCACTGCCGCGAAATTCGCAGCGATGGCATGCCCGCCCACGGTTTCGTTGCCCAGCCGTGCGACCAGCAGCGTCATGAGATTGAAGGCGCTGACATCAATCAGATAGGAGGCCCCGATGGTCAATCCCAGTCGGGCCAGATCGCGCAGAATGGCCGGCTGCGGCCGCCCGATCCCCCGCATCGAGAAGCGGCGATAGAAGGGATCGCGGTGTAGCAGAGTCCACCCGATGCCGGCGCAGACCCAGGCCAGCACGGCTGTCGACAGCCCGCACCCGGCTCCTCCCATCGCGGGCAAGGCCGGCAATCCCAGGGTCTCGGGCAGGCTGCTGCCATACATGAACAGCAGGTTGAGCGGAATCTTGCACAGCGGGCCGATCAGGTTGATCAGCATCACAGTGCGTGGGCGCGAGACTGCCGCATTGAAGGTGGTGAAGGCGCGAAACCACAGCGCGGCCGGCAAGCCCAGCGCGATCAGATTCAGGTAGCGCGTGGTGTCGGCGATGACCCCATCGCTTGCGCCGATCAGCCCCAGCAAGGGGCCCGGCCAGCACAGGGCCAGCAGTCCGGGAATCAGCAGTCCGGCGGCCAGCCACTGGCCCTGCCGCCAGATGGTGCCCACTTCGGCGAGTCGCCCGGCCCCGTAGTGCTGTGCGGCCAGCGGCGTGATCGCCTGCAGGGCGCCCATCAGCCCGACATAGACGATGTAGTAGACCGAGGAGCCGACCGCCACCGCAGCCAGATCGCCTGCCGACAGATGCCCGGCCATGGCCGTGTCGATGATGGCATTGGCCATCACCGCCAGCTGGCTCACCAGCATCGGCCAGCCCAGCGAGACAATGGAGCCGACGGTGGCTCGGGGGGACAGTGTCATGGTGCGGAGGTCCTCCGCATCAAGCGGAATCGTTCGCGCTTGTCGGCCGGACGTTGGCCTCGCCATTGGGTTTGCCAGGTGCCGGGCACCGTCGACAGGCGGGCCGGCACTGTGCCACGCTCGGCCACCAGCAACCAATCGCAGTCAGATCGGGTGTCGTCGAAGCGCAAGCCACCGAAATACGCGAAGGTCGCGCGCTGGGCAGCATCGACGCCCAGGGTCCGTACGCAGCGGTACTGCTTGGGCAGCACCGCTCCAGCCTGCACGGCGACCTCGCGATAGGTGCTGCGAAAGTTGCCCGCCGGCAGCCACAGCGTCATCAGCAGGCACCAGGTCAGCACCATGCCGCCGCTGGACAAGGTCACCGTTCGCCACAGGGCGCGCGGCTGACGCGAGATTCGCCAGTAGACCAGACCGAGCCAGGCAACCGTGGCCAGCAGGCCCAGCACCAGTTCGAGCGGGACCAGGCTGGGCTGAAAACCGGGTACCGCGCGCTGAGCGCTGGCGGCCATGCGGGGCGGCCAGCCGGTCTCGAAGGCAATCCAGTACGCCCAGAGGACCGCGCCGATGAAGGTGAAGGTCATCACCGAGAACCAGTCGATGAGACTGCTGATGCTGCGCCGCAGGGT
>JBILSK010000462.1:0-2941 GCA_044372165.1 Burkholderiaceae bacterium
CCCGTCGACACGCCCCCGCGACCCATGGTGGCCCCCCGATCGGGCGCCCCTGAGGGGCGGCCGAACGAAGGGTTCTTCGCGCCGGCGGACGAGCGGCGCGTGGTGTCTTTGGCTGCACTCACCCAGGCCGCCTCGCAGTACCTCACCGAAGACGACATCCGGCGGGTCCGCGAAGCGTACCGGTTCTCGGACAGTTCGCACTTGGGGCAGTTCCGCACCAGCGGCGAGCCCTACATTTCCCATCCGATCGCGGTCGCCGAAATCTGCGTCGGCTGGCGCCTGGACGCCCACGCGTTGATGGCCGCCCTGCTTCACGACGTGCTGGAAGACTCGGGCGTCACCAAGCAGCAGCTGGTGGAGCGCTTTGGCTCCGAGGTGGCTGAACTGGTCGATGGCCTGTCCAAGCTCGACAAGATCGAGTTCGCCAGCCGCGAGCAGGCACAGGCTGAAAGCTTTCGCAAGATGCTGCTGGCGATGGCGCGCGATGTCCGGGTCATCCTGATCAAGCTGGCCGACCGGCTGCACAACATGCGCACGCTGGGCGCCGTGGACCGCGTCAAGCAGCGCCGGGTCGCAGCAGAAACACTGGAAATCTACGCCCCGATTGCCAATCGACTGGGGCTGAACGAGCTCTACCGGGAACTGCTGGACCTGGCGTTCCAGCATCAGAATCCCTACCGATATCGCACGCTTCGCAAGGCGGTGACCGCTGCTCGAGGCATGCGTCGCGAAGGCTTGAGCAAGGTCATCGACGCGATCCGCAAGTCGTTGAAGCAGATGGGCGTCGAGGCCGACGTCAGCGCGCGGGAAAAGGCCCATTGGGCGATCTACAGCAAGATGAAGGCCAAGCACCTGTCGTTTTCGCAGGTGATGGACGTCTTCGGCATCCGCTTGCTGGTGGACGATCTTCCCGCCTGCTATCTGGCGCTGGGCGCCTTGCACCAGACCTTCAAGCCGGTGCCCGGTCGCTTCAAGGACTACATCGCCATCCCCAAGGTCAATGGCTACCAGTCCTTGCACACCACCGTGGTGGGCCCCTACGGCACGCCAGTGGAATTCCAGATCCGCACCCGCGAGATGCACCGGCTTGCCGAATCCGGAGTGGCCTCGCACTGGCTGTACAAGGCCGAGCGTGAAACCTTCACAGACCTGCAAAAGCGCACCCACGACTGGCTGAAGTCCCTGCTGGACATCCAGAACCAGACCGGCGATTCGCTCGAGTTCATCGAGCATGTCAAGGTCGACCTGTTCCCGGATGCCGTCTATGTCTTCACGCCCAAGGGTCAGATCCGAGCGCTGCCGCGCGGTGCCACGGCCATCGATTTCGCCTACAGCGTGCATACCGATGTCGGCAACCACTCGGTTGCTGCACGGGTCAATGGCGAAGCCGTGCCGCTACGAACCGAGCTGCAAAATGGTGACGTGATCGAGGTGATCACCGATCCCGATTCACGGGCCAACCCGGCCTGGCTGGGGTTTGTTCGGACCGGTCGAGCCCGCTCCGAAATTCGCCATTTCCTGCGGACCATGAAATACGAGGAGTCGGTCGAACTCGGCAAACGCCTGCTGGAGCAATCCCTGGCTGCCTTGCTGATCGACTCCAGCTCGCTCACGCCCGCCCTGATGGAGAAGGCCGCACGAGATGCCGGGGCCCGCACGGTCGACGAATTGCATGCCGACGTCGGCCTGGGCCGCAAGCTTGCCCCGGTGGTGGCACGCACGATCGCCCTGGACATGAGTTCCCGACCGGCCGCAGCCTTCGCACCGCGCGCCCTGCCCATCGTGATCCATGGCAACGAAGGCACCGCCGTCCAGTGCTCGCCCTGCTGCCTGCCCTTGCCGGGCGACGCCGTGGTCGGGCACATGCGTGGCGGACACGGTCTGATCGTGCATCGCGAGGAGTGCGAAGCCGCGCGTCGTCAGCGCCAACGCGATGCCGAACGCTGGATAGACATCGAGTGGGCCGAGGACATCCACGGCCAGTTCAAGACCCTGATCGAAGTGCTGGTGCGCGATGCGCGCGGTGCCCTGGCCCGAGTGGCCGCCGAGATCGCGGCCTCGGAGGCCAACATCGTGAGCGTCGCCATGGACGACGAACCCGATCAATTCGCCGTGTTGCGATTCACCCTGCAGGTACGCGGGCGCCAACACCTCGCCAGGGTCTTTCGGCACCTGCGTCGACAGCCTGACGTGACACGAATCACTCGCCTTTGAGCTTCGCCCGCGGCGCCTCGGTGCTCGAATAGTCCACCGACACGATCTCCAGATCGAGCCGTCCAGCCGGGGTCGACAGCGTCACCGTGTCGCCTTCGCGTGCCTTGATCAAGGCACGGGCGACCGGCGAAATCCAGCTGATGCAACCGCGCAGCGGATCCACCTCATCGATACCGACGATGCGCACGGTCCGTTCGACGCCATCCGATTGCAGGTAGTTCACGGTCGCCCCAAAGAACACCTGATCGTTGCCCAGATGCAGGCGAGGATCCACCACCTCGGCCCGATCGAGGCGGCGAGTAAGAAAACGGATGCGTCGATCGATCTCGCGCAGACGCTTCTTGCCGTAGAGATAGTCGCCGTTTTCCGAGCGATCGCCATTCGAGGCCGCCCAGGACACGATCCGCACCACTTCGGGTCGCTCCTGGTCCAGCAACTGCAGCAGCTCCTGCTTGAGCCGCGCATGGCCCTCGGGCGTGATGTAGTTGCGGGGCGCAGCGGCATCGGTCTGCTCGGGCCGCTGATCCTCGTCATCGTCGTCCTCGGACTCCTTCACGAAAGCCTTGTTCATCGAAGCGTCAGATCCTGTTCGTCGGGCTGTCGCCACCGTGTGGCGGAGTGCCTGTGCCGGGGCGAATTGGCTGTCGATAATCCCTGCATGGCAAACGATTCATTCGATCTTGAAAGGTGCGAGTCCCTGCTGCGCGACACGGAGCGGGCGATGCTG
>JBILSK010000463.1:0-2939 GCA_044372165.1 Burkholderiaceae bacterium
CTTGTGCTTGGGCACGGTCGGATCGGTCCGGGTGATCAGGATCGCGTAGTCCGAGTAGTGCGCACCCGAGGTCCAGATCTTCTGGCCGTTGATGACCCAGTCATCCCCGTCGCGTTCGGCACGGGTGCGCAGTCCGGCCAGGTCGGAGCCACCGGCGGGCTCGGAAAAGAGCTGGCACCAGACCTCGTCGCCCGAGGCCAGCGGTGGCAGCAGCGTGCGCTTGTGCTCTTCGCTGGCATAGGCCATCACGGTCGGGCCGCACATGCCCTGGCCGATGCCGAAGGGGCGGCCGAGCTTGGTGTAGGGGCCTTCTTCCTGCGTGAAGATCACGCGCTCGATCGGCGTGGAATCTCGTCCGCCGTATTGCTTTGGCCAGTGCAGGCAGGCCCAGCCGCCCTCGGCCTTCTTCTTCTGCCAGGCCTTGGAGGCCGCCATCGGGTCGATGCTCTTCAACTGCAGATTGCCGACCGGCGAGGCGATGATCTCGTCAAGCAGATCCTTGGGCGCGTTGGCGGCTATCCATGCGCGCGCTTCCTTGCGAAACGCGGCTTCCTGGGGGGTGTCATCGAAATTCATGGTGTGTGATTCCTTGATCGCGTTCTGAGCTCAGGCGGCCTGGGCGGCCTGCATGCGACGCACGAGGGCGTCTTCCCATTGGGCCATTGGCCCCAGATTCACCGCCAGCAGGTTCGCTCGACGGTAGTAGAGGTGGCAGTCGAAGGCCCAGGTGAAGCCCACGCCACCATGCACCTGGATGTTGTTCTTGGCGCAGTGCTGGAAGGCCTGCGTGGCGGCCACGCGCGCACTCGCCGCCGCCAGCGGCAGCTCCGCCGCACCGGTCGACAGGGCCCAGGCACCGTAATAGGCATTCGAGCGACCCAGGGTGGCCGAGACGTACATGTCGGCCAGGATGTGCTTGATGGCCTGGAAGGAGCCGATCGGACGGCCGAAAGCCATGCGATCCAGGGCGTAGTCGCGCGCCATCTCGAGCGCGCGGTCCGCACCACCGATCTGCTCGAAGGCGGTCAGCACCGCGGCGCGATCCAGGACCTGTTCGATCAGCGACCAGGCCTGACCCGGGGCGCCCAGCGGTTCGGCGCGCGCCTGGCTGAAGTCGAGCGTGGCGTGATTGCGGGTCGGGTCGATGGTCTGCAGGCCTGTGCGCTTCACGCCGGGCTGGTTCAGGTCGACGAGGTACAGCGACAGGCCGGAGGCGTCCGAGCTGGGTGCGCTGCGGGCAGCCACCACCGCGAAGTGGGCGATCTCGCCGTCGGACACCACGGTTTTCGAGCCGGTGAGCGTGCCGCCGCTGGCCGCCAGGCGAATGCTGGCCGGGGTGACCCGTCCGGCGCCCTCGGCCAAGGCAAAGGTACCGATTGCCTCACCACTTGCCAGCCTGGGCAGCCAGGCCTGTTGCTGCGCCTCGCTGCCGGCCGCCAGCAGGAACTCGGTGGCGAGGAACACCGAAGACGAGAAGGGCACGGGAGCGATCGCGCGGCCCATCTCTTCTGCGACCACGCACAGCTCCAGGTAGGACAGGCCCAGGCCGCCGAATTTCTCCGGGATCACGATGCCCAGAAAGCCCATGTCGGCCATGCCCTTCCAGAGCGCAGCGTCATGGACGTGCTTGCCATCGAGCACGGCCCGCACCGCGGCCGGCGAACACTCGGCGGAAAGGAACTTGCGGGCCTGCTCGGCAAGCGCCTTCTGTTCCGGGGAAAAGTCGAAATTCATGAATTGCTGCTCCCTCTCTGTGTGGTCCGCCCCCGGGGTCGACCGGGTGGCGTCGGGTGATGCGGTGATGCGTGCGCGAGCGTGAGTGTCGGTGCCCGTGCGGAAGGTGGCCAGACCTCAGGAGTGACCGATCGACAGCAGGTTGTCGACCGGCTGATACAGCTCCTCGAGATAGGTCAGGTCGGCTGCGTCCAGGTGCAGGTGGGTGGCCTCGACCAGCTGCTCGATCTGCGTGACCTTGGAGGCGCCGATGATGGGCGCCACCACCCCGGGCCGGCTCAGCAGCCAGGCGAGCGAAATCTGCGCGGGCGTCTTGCCGTACTTGTCGGCCACCTCGATCACCCGGTCGGCGATCGGGAACACCGCGTCGCCGCGGTACAGGCCCTCGGTGCGTTGCCGGTCACGACCCTGCGAGCGGGCCGTCGATCCGCCCTCGAATCCGCCCCGATAGGCGCCCGCGAGAATCCCGCGGGCCAGCGGCGACCAGGGCGTGAGCGCGACACCGGACTGCACGCAGTACGGATTCATCTCGCGCTCCTCTTCGCGATAGACCAGGTTGTAGTGATTCTGCATGGAGATGAAGGGCGTCCAGCCATTCATCTTCGCGGTCAGTTGCAGCTCGGCGAATTGCCAGGCGAACATCGACGAGCCGCCCAGATACAGCACCTTGCCGGCCTTGACCAGGTCGTGCAGGGCCTCCAGGGTTTCCTCGATGGGCACGCCGCTGTTGCCCGGCACGCCATGCGGATGGCGATGGATGACCAGCTGATCGATGTAGTCCACGCCCAATCGACGCAGGCTGGCATTGACGCCTTCCATGATGTGCTTGCGTGACAGACCACTCTGGTTGGGGCCCTTGCCCATGGCCATGGCGACCTTGGTGGCCAGCACGTACTCGTCGCGTGGCAGCATCTCGCGCAGCAGCGTGCCGATCACTTGTTCGCAGGCCCCCTGGCCGTAGACGTCGGCGCAGTCGAAGTAGAACAGGCCGTGGTCGATCGCGGCCTTGAACAGGGGGCGGGCCTCGTCGATACCCAGCGTCCAGTCGCCCTGATGCCCGCGCCCGGGCTCGCCGAAATTCATCGTGCCCAGGCACAGTCGCGACACTTTCATTCCGCAGTTGCGGCCCATCTGGACGGTCTTGAGCATCAGGGTGCCTCGTTGTCTCGGTTGTCTCGGCTGTTCTGGTCGGGTCGATCGATCGG
>JBILSK010000464.1:0-2938 GCA_044372165.1 Burkholderiaceae bacterium
AGCCTGCTGCTCGAGGCCGAACAGAAGCTCATCGACCTGGGCGTCGTGCAGGCCGGCGATCTGATCCTGATGACGATCGGCGAGCCGATCGGCAAGTCGGGGGGCACCAATACGCTGAAGATCGTGCGCATCGGCGATCACGGCTGAATGCCGACGGGCAGGGCGCGCCAGGCAGGCAAGAAGGGCAAAGGGGGCGACCGATCGTCGGGCGAATGTCGCGCCTGATCGACGCCGCCTGCCGCCGGTGCGGCGCGCAGCACCGAAAGCGAGGGTCGCGCGGGCATAATCGCGGCCATTGTTTCTGGTCTGCTTCCTCCCTTTTCCCAAGATGCGCCGGGTCGTCCCGGCTCGCCCCCTTCAGGAGCCTCGTCATGCCTCTCGTATCGATGCGCCAGCTTCTCGACCATGCCGCCGAGAACGCCTACGGCATCCCTGCGTTCAACGTCAACAACCTGGAGCAGGTGCAGGCCATCATGGCGGCAGCGGCCGAAGTCGATGCACCGGTGATCATGCAGGCCTCGGCCGGTGCCCGGAAATACGCGGGTGAGCAGTTCCTGCGCCACCTGATCGAAGCCGCGGTCGAGTCCTATCCCAAGGTTCCCGTGGTCATGCACCAGGACCATGGCCAGTCGCCCATCATCTGCAAGGGCGCGATCGACCTGGGCTTTTCATCGGTGATGATGGACGGTTCGCTCGAAGAAGACGGCAAGACCATCGCCAGCTACGACTACAACGTCGAGGTCACCCGCAAGGTGGTCGACATGGCGCATGCCGTGGGCGTGACGGTCGAAGGCGAGCTCGGCTGCCTCGGTTCGCTCGAGACCATGAAGGGCGACAAGGAAGACGGCCATGGCACCGATGCCACCATGACCCGCGAGCAGCTGCTCACCGACCCCGAGCAGGCCGCCGATTTCGTGCGCCGCACCCAGGTCGATGCGCTGGCGATCGCGATCGGCACCAGTCATGGCGCCTACAAGTTCTCGCGCAAACCGACCGGCGACATCCTCGCGATCTCGCGGATCAAGGAGATCAACGCCCGCCTGCCGAACACGCACCTGGTGATGCACGGCTCGTCGTCGGTGCCGCAGGACCTGCTGGCCGAGATCCGGAAATACGGTGGCAACATGAAGGAAACCTATGGCGTGCCGGTCGAGGAGATCCAGCATGCGATCAAGTACGGCGTGCGCAAGATCAACATCGACACAGACATTCGCCTGGCGATGACCGCGGCGATCCGCCGCTTCTTTGCCGAGCATCCGGACAAGTTCGATCCGCGCGAATACCTCAAGCCGGCACGCGAGGCGGCCAAGGCGATCTGTCTGCAGCGTTACCAGGAATTCGGCTGCGCGGGCCAGGGCAGCCGCATCAAGCCCACCACCTTGTCGGTGATGGTCGAGCGCTACAGCAAGGGCGAGCTCGCCCAGGCCGTGGTCTGAGCCTGGCCGCCGAACTTCGGCGTGCTGCACGAGGCCGTATCGGCCCGGTTGGACCCGCTTCGACACAAAGCCCCGCTATGCGGGGCTTTTTGCTGGGGCGCGATCAGTCCCGAGGTGCAGTGACCAGGAACAGGTTGTTGTCGAGGTCGCGCATCACGAAGGTCCAGACGCCCCAGGGGCGCGACTCGATTGGCCGGCGGATGCGCGCACCGTGTGTCGAGGCATGATCGAAGAGCGCCTGCAGCTCAGCCAGGGAGTCGAGCTCGATGTTGACCGCGTTCAGGTCCTGCTGCTCCCGCTCGTCCCGGCCGAGGACCGGATTGCGCAGCCAACGCAGGGTGAGCTGCATGCCATCTCGCGAGACGAGGGCGACATGCGGCACCGGGCTGCCTTCGCGCTGCTGCGTCTCGAACCCGAGAGCGCGCGCGAGCCACGCGCAGGACGCCTCCACGTCATGGACGTAGAGGCGTGCGGAACCCGGCTTGAACGCCATCGAACCGAAGACCGACGCGGGCCGCGGCAGCGCGCGCTGCGACTCAGTCGATGATGGCCGCGTGCACGAAGTTGGCGACGCGATCCAGGCGCTGCGAATGCCAGGGGTCCGGGATGCGGCAGTTGGTGAGATAGGCAAAGGACACGCCGCTGCTCGGGTCGGCCCAGCAGTAGGACGATCCGACGCCACCGTGACCGTAGGTCTCCGGGGCTGCCAGCGAGCCCATGCCGCGCACATTGGCCGTGACCCCGCGCAGGTGCGGGCCCAGTCCGCGATGCATCGGCATGCCCATGTACTCGTCGACCCGGTCGTCGGTGCGATTGCGCAGGGCAAAGGCGATGGTGCGCGGCGCCAGCACGCGCGCCCCGCCCAGCGCGCCGCCCGCCAGCATCATCTGGTAGAGCGCGACCATGCCGCGGGCCGTGCCGTAGCCGCCGCCGCCCGGTGCGCCGGCGCGTCGCCAGGTGTCATTGGCGGTGTCGGCCAGCACCTTCACCCCGCCTTCGGTGGGCTCGTGCATGTCGGCCGCCCGGGCATCGTCCTGGGGGCGCAGACCGACCGTGAGGTCCTGGTCCAGGCCCAGCGGGGCCAGCACGCCGTCGCGGATCACTTCGCGGAAATCGCGACCGGTCACGGCTTCCATCACTGCGGCCATCACCCAGTGGGCCGACAGGCCGTGATAGACGATCTTGCTGCCCGGGGTCCATTCCAGCGCGAACTCGCACACCGCCTTGCTCATGGCCTCATGGTCCAGCCAGGCCGACTTGGGCAGCACAGCATTCGGAAAGCCGCCCTGGTGTGTGATCACCTGCATCAGCGTGATGTCGCGCTTGCCGTGCTTGGCGAACTGCGGCAGGAAATCGCTCACCCGGTCGTCGAAGGACAGTGCACCCTGTTCGAGCAGCTGCCACATCGCGGTGGCGAACACCACCTTGGTGTTCGAGTAGAGCAGCCAGAGCGTGTCGCTGGAGGCGGGCGTGCGGTGCTCGCCCAGTCGGGCGTCGCCGAA
>JBILSK010000466.1:0-2937 GCA_044372165.1 Burkholderiaceae bacterium
TCAGTGTCGAGGTCTGAGCTTCGCTGGAGGCCGACGGACTCACCGCCAAGGACGCTTGTCCGTCTGTCCCATTCGGGTCGCGCAGACCGGCCGACCCATCGAAGCGTACCGGCTCGCCGAGGTCCGCCGAGGCCACCGTCTTGATCATCGCGCGGTCTGTGCGCGGCACGACAAAACCGATTTCCGCAGGCATCGGCTTGCCGGCAGCCGCGGCCACCAGCCGGTCCCGCGCATTGAGCACCTTGGCGCCATAGCCACCATCGTGCTCCAGGAAGGCGGCCCCCACGTAAACCTTGAGCGCGCCTTCGACCGTGCCTTCACGCTGCAGGTACTCGCGCAGGATGGCGCTGCCGACCCGGATGTTGGCCACCGGATCGAAGGCTGCCCGGATGCCGCCGAAGGGCATGAACTTCTCCAGGTGCACGCGAGTGAGCACCTGCATCAGTCCCTGGGCACCGGCCGAGCTCTGCGCCATGGGGTCGAAGCTGGATTCGACCGACATCACGGCCAGCACCAGCATCGGGTCCAGCCGCGCATCCTTGGCCGCCAGATAGGCGTGATGCACGAACTCGTTGGTCGCCTCCAGGGTCACGCGATAGCGCTGCGCGATGAAGCGGGCGAGGTTGGCCTGTTCCTTGTTGAGCTGCACCGGCGTCTTGCGCGCAGCCACGTCAGCCGCTGCCATCACGGCGTCGGTGCGCGTGCCGATCCAGGGGGACAGCGGTGCGGGTTCCGGTGCGCTCAGTGCCGCCGCCAGCAATGGGGCGGCGGGTAGCGAGGGTTGCATCCAGTCGGCGAACTGCGCTGCGATCGGGTCGAGGGTTGCCGCCATCGCCTGGGAAGCCGCCGCCGTGATCCCGGCTTCGCGAGAAGCCTCCATGCCACCGAGCGTTCCGTGGACGGCCACCGCAGTGACCAGCGCCAACGGAGCGGCCACCTGCAGCGCGCGGGCCACCGATTTCGCCCTGACGGTCGCGCCCAGCAGCAGGGCAGGCCTGCGTTGATCGGACATCAGTACTCCTTTGCGGCAACACGCCGCCTCGCTCACCCCCTCAAGGGCGAGACCATTGATCAGACAGCCTGGAGGGTCGACCTGCATGGACGGTGCCGACTTGGCTGCACCGCGCCCTGAACCGTTCAGGGCATCGAGGTCCGACTCGCGACGCCTAAGCGTCTCCAGGACACGCATGCGGACCAGCTGGGGTCCGACTCGAGTGGCCACCCTCTGTACTTCTGGGCCGCGCTGTGATGTCGGCCAGGGGGGTGATCCGATTGAGCGAGGCGACGAACCTGCCTGCCTCGCGTCCCGGCCAAGCCGGGGCCCCGCTTCGGGGGTCTTCGGGGACGCATTCTACCAGCGACGAACGGTCGGTCAAATCGGTCGTCCTTCGAATGAATACACTTATGTATTCCACATGGACGGCAAGACCGGGCCGACGAACGGTCGATCCCGTGCGAACATCGGCGCCCCGCTGCCTGCTTCACCCGACACGAATCCGCCCATGCGCTACGCAGACCTGCGTGACTTCATCGCTCAGCTCGAGGCCCGCGGCGAGCTGCGTCGCATCCATCGACCGGTCTCGCCTCACCTGGAAATGACCGAGATCGCCGATCGCGTGCTGCGCGCCCAGGGCCCGGCCCTGCTCTTCGAGCGCCCCGCGCAGGACGGCCGGACCTGGTCGCATCCGGTGCTCGCCAACCTGTTCGGCACGCCCCGCCGGGTGGCCCTGGGCATGGGCGAGGAATCGGTCGAAGCCCTGCGCGAAGTCGGCACCCTGCTCGCCTTCCTGAAGGAACCCGACCCGCCGCGCGGACTGAAAGACGCCTGGGACAAGCTGCCGGTGCTGCGCCAGGTGATGAACATGTCGCCGCGCGAGGTCTCGCGCCCGCTGTGCCAGCAGCAGGTGCTCGAAGGCAATGAGGTCGACCTCGGCCGCCTGCCAGTGCAGACCTGCTGGCCAGGTGACGTGGCGCCATTGATCACCTGGGGGCTGGTGGTGACGCGTGGCCCGAATCGGCCGCGCCAGAACCTGGGCATCTATCGCCAGCAGGTGATCGCACCGAACCGCACCATCATGCGCTGGCTGGCCCACCGCGGCGGCGCACTTGATTTTCGCGAGCATGCCGCCGCGCATCCCGGCACGCCGTTTCCGATGGCGGTCGCTCTGGGCGCAGACCCGGCCACCATCCTGGGCGCGGTCACGCCGGTGCCGGACAGCCTGTCCGAGTACCAGTTCGCCGGCCTGCTGCGCGGCGCCAGGACCGAACTGGCGCGCTGCCTGGGCAGCGAACTGCGAGTACCGGCCGCAGCCGAGATCGTCCTGGAAGGCGCCATCCAGCCCGACCCGGATGGCAGCCTGACCCTGGCTAACGCGCGACGCCTGGGCTTCACCGGCGAGCTGCCGACGGCGGCCCGCACCGGCTGGGAGATGGCGCTCGAAGGCCCCTATGGCGATCACACCGGCTACTACAACGAGCAGGACTGGTTTCCGGTGTTCGCCATCGACTGCATGACGATGCGCCATGACGCGATCTACCACTCGACCTACACCGGCAAACCGCCCGACGAACCCGCCATCCTGGGCGTGGCGCTGAACGAGGTATTCGTGCCCATCCTGCGCAAGCAGTTCCCGGAGATCATCGATTTCTACCTGCCACCGGAAGGCTGTTCCTACCGGATGGCGGTGGTGTCGATGAAAAAGCAGTACCCCGGTCATGCCAAGCGGGTGATGTTCGGCATCTGGAGCTTCCTGCGTCAGTTCATGTACACCAAGTTCATCGTGGTGGTGGATGACGACATCGACGTGCGCGACTGGAAGGAAGTGATCTGGGCGATCACCACCCGGGTCGATCCGCTGCGCGACACCACCCTGGTCGACCGCACCCCGATCGACTACCTGGACTTCGCCTCGCCGGTGTCCGGGCTGGGTTCCAAGA
>JBILSK010000465.1:0-2937 GCA_044372165.1 Burkholderiaceae bacterium
ACCCGGAAATCTGGCGCGACTGCGCCATGAAGGGCGCCGAGCTGATCGTGCGCTGCCAGGGCTACATGTATCCGGCCAAGGAGCAGCAGATCATCATCTCCAAGGCCATGGCCTTTGCGAACAACACCTATGTGGCGGTGGCCAACGCGGCAGGCTTCGATGGCGTGTATTCCTACTTTGGCCACTCGGCGATCATCGGCTTCGATGGCCGCACCCTGGGCGAATGCGGCGAGGAAGAAAACGGCGTGCAGTACGCCGCCTTGTCCAAGAGCCTGATCCGAGATTTTCGCCGCAACGGGCAAAGCGAGAACCACCTCTTCAAGCTGCTGCATCGGGGCTATACCGGACTGATCAATTCCCGCGAAGGCGATGCCGGGGTGGCCGCCTGCCCGTACGAGTTCTATGGGCAGTGGATCAACGACCCGGAGGGCACGCGCAAGCGGGTCGAGGCCTTCACCCGCGACACGGTGGGCACCGATGAAGCCCCGATTGCAGGCATCCCCAACCAGAGCACCGTGGGCCATCGCTGATGTCGCCGGATCCGCAGCCCTGGCGGGTTCGCGAGGAGCCCTGGTACGAGCCGATCGGCAACGAACTCGCGCTCTTCGAGGCTGCCTGCCAGCGCCGCCTGCCGGTGCTGCTCAAGGGGCCCACAGGCTGCGGCAAGACCCGGCTGGTCGAGCACATGGCCTGGCGGCTGGGGCGCCCGCTGATCACGGTGGCCTGCAACGAGGATCTGGGGGCAGCCGACCTCACCGGCCGCTGGCTGCTCGATGGACAGGGCACGCGCTGGCAGGACGGCCCGCTTGCGGTCGCAGCACGCATCGGTGCGCTGTGCTACCTGGATGAACTGGTCGAGGCGCGTGCCGACACGACGGTGGTGATCCATCCGCTCACCGACACGCGCCGCCTGCTGCCCCTGGCTGCCTGCAACGAGCAGGTGCCGGCACATCCCGATTTCACGCTGGTGGTGTCCTACAACCCTGGACCCGCGTCGCGCGACATGAAGGCCTCGACCCGACAGCGCTTTTGCGCCATTGCGCTCGACTATCCCGACGCCGATCACGAAGCCCGCATCGTGGCCCATGAGGCAGGCATCGATGAGCAGACGGCGCAGGCCCTGGTGGCCTTTGGACGACGCACGCGGCGCTTGCAGGGCCAGGGCCTGGACGAAGGCGCATCCACGAGGCTGCTGGTGCATGCCGGGATGCTGGTGGCGCAGGGGCTGTCGATTCGAGACGCCTGCCGCATGGCGCTGGTCGAGTCGCTCACCGATGAGCCCGCTCCCCGCCGTGCCCTGGAAGGCGTGCTCGACGCCTCGTTCTGAGCGCCGCGTCCATGGTTGTGGCCGAGTCTGCAACGGCGCTGCGTCTGCTGGCCTTGCGCACCTACCTGCGGGCGCTCTCGATGGTGCCGGCCACCCTGGTGCTGGAGGCAGAGTGCCCGTACATCGCGGGTTCGGCCATCCATCTGCCCGCAGTCCGCCCGCGCAGGGCCGAAGCGGACCCTGGGACCGCGCCGATCGATGACGGCTGGGCCTGGCACTGCGCGGCCACCGCGCATGCGATGGCGCATCTGGCGTATTCGCCACCCGTCTTCGATGGGCGGGGCCTGGGGCCGCTGGTTCGTGCGCTGATGTGCGTGCTGGAGGATGCACGGGTCGAGGTGCTCATGGCGAATCGATTGCCCGGCCTGGGTCGGCTCTGGGCAAGCCTGCACAGCGTGGGTCCCGGCGATGGGGCCGATGCACCGACCCTGATGCTGCGCCTGGCGCGGGCGCTGGCCGACCCCGCCTACATGGATCCTCACGCCTGGGTGCGCAAGGGTCGCGCGCTGTTCTTCACCGATGAGCACAGCCGTGTTCCATCGCTGACCCGGGCGGCTGATCTGCGGCGTCTGGCGACGCGTCTGGGCAGCGATCTGGGCCAGATGCGGCTGCGCTTCAATGCGCCGTCCTGGCGACCGGGACCGGATTATCGCGACGATGCGCGATGGATGTGGCCGGCCGGTGCCACCGACGACGGCGAATCCGTGAGCACGCCGAGCCAAGCCGCTGCGAACAGCACGAGCGACAACCCGCCGCCGTCCGTCGCCGAGGCGCCGACGACGCGGTATCGGTATCCGGAATGGGATGCACGAATCGCTCGCCTGCGGGAGGACTGGTGCACCGTGACCGAGGTCACTCAGCCCGCACTCGAGTCGGCCGCCTTCGAGGGCCCGATCGGTGTCGATGCGGGCCTGCGCCGTGCGTTGCGCCGCAGCCGCCACACCGGGCCGCGTGCCGACCGGGTGCCGAGCCATCTCGGCGAGCGCTTCGATTCGCAAGCCCTGGTGCGGGCGGCGGTGGCGATGCGGGTCGGTGCGCCGATCGATCCGCGCCTGTTCCTCGAGCCACGGCCTGTGCGCGACGCGCTCAAGGTGTTTCTGGTGATCGACCAGTCGGTCTCCTGCGCGCAGCCACTACCCGGTTCGTCACGCAGCGTGATGGCGGTGTCCGGCGATATCGCTGCGCAGCTTGCGCAGGCCTGGCAGGACATGGGCGTGCAGGTGGCGCTTGCCGGGTTCAGCTCGGACGGTCGCCACGCGATCAGCCTGCGCGCCTGCAAGGACTTCGACGAGCCGATGGGCCCGCCGGTTCGCGCGCGCCTCGCGGGCTTGCGGGCGCAGCATTCCACGCGGCTGGGCGCGGCCATTCGCCACGCCAGCACGCGGCTCGGACAGCAGCGCGGCCCGGGTGATCGCCTGCTGGTCGTGCTGGGTGATGGCGAGCCCTGGGACATCGACATCCACGATGCCGACTATCTGGTGGCCGATGCGCGTCAGGCAGTGAGGCAGGCCCGCGGCACAGGGGTTCGCACGGCCTGCGTCGTGCTCGATCCGAACACGATCGAGACCGCGTCCCGGGTATTCGGCTGGCGCGCGACCGTCGCCTTCAAG
>JBILSK010000467.1:0-2936 GCA_044372165.1 Burkholderiaceae bacterium
CTTTTCGCCCAGGTCGGCGAGCGGGTTCACGAACTCGGCCATGTCCTCGCGCGTGCCCTCGGCCTCGATGAAGTCCTGGACGATCTTGCCGAACGCCTTGAGCTTGGTGCCGTTGTCGCCCAGCACCTTGCGCCCGAGCAAGTCCAGCGACTGGATCGCATTGGTGCCCTCGTAGATCATGTTGATGCGCGCATCGCGCACATGCTGCTCCATGCCCCACTCGCTGATGTAGCCATGGCCGCCGAACACCTGCATCGCCAGATTGGTGCTGGCAAAGCCGTTGTCGGTGACGAAGGCCTTGACCACCGGGGTGAGCAGCGTGAGCAGATCATGTGCCGCCTTGCGCGCCTCCTCGTCGGGATGCGATTCGGCGATGTCAGACTGCAAGGCGAGCCAGTAGGCAAAGCAGCGCGCGCCCTCGGTCCAGGCCTTCTGCGTGAGCAGCATGCGCCGGACATCCGGATGCACGATGATCGGGTCGGCCGCCTTGTCGGGTGCCTTCGGACCGGTGAGCGCGCGGCTTTGCAGCCTGTCCTTCGCGTAGGCCAGCGAGTTCTGGTACGCCACCTCCATCAGGCCCAGCGACTGCATGCCCACGCCGATGCGGGCGGCGTTCATCATCACGAACATCGCGTTGAGCCCCTTGTTGGGCTCGCCCACCATCCAGCCGGTCGCGCCTGTGAGGTTCATCTCGCAGGTGGCGTTGCCGTGAATGCCCATCTTCTCTTCGAGCCGGCCGCAGGCAATGCCGTTGCGCGGCCCCAGGCTGCCGTCTGACGCCGGCAGGAACTTGGGCACGATGAACAGCGAAATGCCGCGCGTGCCGGCGGGTGCGTCGGGCAGTCGGGCCAGCACCAGGTGAACGATGTTGGCGGCCAGGTCATGCTCGCCCGACGAAATGAAGATCTTGGTGCCGGTGATGGCGAAGCTGCCGTCGGCATTGGGCTCGGCGCGACTGCGCAGCATGCCCAGGTCGGTGCCGCAGTGCGGCTCGGTCAGGCACATGGTGCCGGTCCACTCGCCGGACACCATGTGCGGCAAGTAGAGCGATTTCTGTTCGGGCGTGCCGTGCGCCAGCAGGCAGTTGTAGGCACCGTGCGTCAGGCCCGGGTACATCGCCCAGGCCTGGTTGGCCGAATTGAGCATCTCCTGAAAGGGCATGCCGACCGACACCGGCAAGCCCTGGCCGCCAAAGTCCGGCGCACAGGTGAGCGTGGGCCAACCACCGGCCTTGAAGGCCTCCCATGCCGCCTTGAACCCGGTGGGCGTGCGCACCGAACCATCCGCCTGGCGCACGCAGCCTTCCGTATCGCCGACCCGGTTGAGCGGGAACAGCACCTCGGCACAGAAGCGTCCGCCTTCTTCCAGCACCTGGTCGACCAGGTCGGCGCCCAGTTCGGCCTGGCCGGGCAGCTCGCGAAGCTGCTCGACCGTGCCGAGCACTTCATGCATGACAAAGCGGATGTCGCGAAGAGGCGGTTGGTAGTGGGGCATGGCGGTGAACTCCGTTGGGGCCGCGCGGGGCTGAAGAGGGGGGAGAGAAGAACGGGCAGACGGTTCAGGACATCCGGCGCGCAACGGCACCGGAGCGTGTCGGGAGGGCTGTCGGGGCGAGGGGCATCGTGCTTGCCCCGCACTGCTTCATGAGCCGCTCGAAGGCCCGGTGGGCCCTGGGCAGCGCATCAGCACTGTTCATCAGACGGGTTTCATGGTGCAACACCAGCATGACACCGTAGAGGTCGAACACCAGGTCGTGTGGATCGATGCCCACCGCGAGCTCGCCGGTGTCGATTGCCTGCTGGATGGCTCGGGTCAGCTCGTTTTGCCAGGACCGCACCATGGCGACCAGCACATCGCGCACCGGCCCGGGACGGTCGTCGAATTCGGCTGCGCCGGCGATCCAGATGCAACTGGAAGCAGCATCGACCGCAGTGCGCGCGATCCAGTGGGTGAGGATGGCCCGCAGACGCGCCAGGCCACGCGGGGCGTCCAGGCCCGGCTTGAGCACTTCTTCGACGAAGCGCTGCTCGTAGGCCTCGAGCACGGCAATCTGCAGGTCCTCGCGCGAGCCGAAATGCGCAAAGACCCCGCTCTTGGACATGCCGGTGCGCTCGGCCAGCATGCCGATGGTGAGGCCTTCCAGGCCGTCGCGGGCGGCCAGTTCACAGGCGGCCGAGAGAATCGTGGCGCGGGTCTGCTCGCCCTTGCGCATCGGATAACGGGGCTGGGTCGGGGTGAGCGGAACGGAGGACGAAGGCACGAGGAGGAGGACGAGGCGCTGAAGCGCTCTGCATTAAAACGAACGATCGTACTATTTACGAGATTCGCTGGACTGTCAAGCCATCCGGCGCCCCCCCGGGCGTGACCCATCACACACGATCCGACGTGACAGTTTTCCCGCCGCTCGAGCGACGCACATCGACCCACCACGGCCGTGGGCTTGAATGACAAGACTTTCCCGTGCCCGGCACGCTTTTCGCAGCGAGCGTGCATCGCTGCCGAAAGCGTGCAGCCTGTTCGCGACCACGCGGCATCCGTCGGTGGCCGCAGTGACACACGGATCGACCATGTCCCGTCTGCTTGCGCTGCTGCGCACTGCCCTGTTTTCCTTGAGCGCGTGCACCGTGTCGCTCAGCGCCCAGGCCACGACCTACGTCATCAACATTGACGCGACGTCCGCGACCCCGACCGCACAGATTCTGGGTAATGGCGGCTGGTTGCTGACCCTGGCCAATGGCGCACCGGGTGCGCTCTACACCGCGTGGAATCCGTGGGGCAGCACGGTCAGCGGCTGTGACGGCGCCGGATTGAACTGCACCCAGGGCTGGTCGAACGCCTTCACCTTCGGGGCGACCGGCCTGCCGGATCAGTACGCTCTGGTGCCGGCCGCGGAATATGCCTCGACGGCTGCCGGGTCGCTCAGCGCGGCACTGCTC
>JBILSK010000468.1:0-2934 GCA_044372165.1 Burkholderiaceae bacterium
GCTGGTGGTGACCGGCGCAGTGATGGTGGGCGGCATCGAAATGAGCCGCTCGCCCATCACCCTGCGCAATGCCACCCCGATTGCCCGCCTGTTTGCCGACACCATGATCCTGGTCGTGCCGGCCTCCTCCAAGCTGCAGACCATCGCCGACGCCATGGCCCAGCTCAAGGCCAACCCCGGCTCGGTGTCATGGGGCGGCGGCTCGCGCGGCTCGATCGATCACATCCTGACCGGGCTGATCGCCAAGGAGGCAGGTGTCGAGCCCGCCCGGGTGAACTACATCCCGTTTGCCGGGGGCGGCGAAGCCACCGCCGCGATCCTGGGCAATCAGGTGACCATCGGCATTGCTGGTGTCTCCGAATTCCTGCCCCATGTGAAGAGCGGCAAGATGCGGGCGCTGGCGGTCTCCTCGAGCTTTCCGGTGCAGGGCATCAGGACCCTCAAGGATCAGGGCGTGAATGTCGAGATCTACAACTGGCGCGGCGTGTACGGGGCGCCCGGCATCACCCCCGAGCAGCAGAAGGCGCTGATCGACGCAGTGGTCAAGGGCACCCAGACAGCGCAGTGGAAGGAGACCCTGGCCCGCAACGAGTGGGCGCCCTTCATGGAGACCGGCGCCGAGTTCGGCGCCTACGTCGAGTCCGAAACCAGGCGTCTGGGCGGCATCCTGCGCGATCTCGGCCTGGTCAAGTGAGCCGTTTGGCCGCGGCCCGCGAGTCGGCGATGAGCCCACACGCTGCAGCGGCCCGGCGCGCGGGCACGGCCATCGGCCTGCTGGTCCTGGCGGTCGCCGCGGCCATGGCGATCGGCCTGGGCCACATTGACGGCAGCGGCGGCTACTCGGGCCTGTCGCCGCGCTTTCTGCCCACGCTGGTGGCCCTCGGGCTGGCCGGCTGCGGCATCGGCCTGATCGTCTCGGCCTGGCGCGGTCGCTTCGGTGCGGCGCAGGCGCACCCGACTGCGAGCGCCTCGGCGGTACAGGACGCCCGCCACGCCCCTCCCACATCACTCACCCCGCCGCGTGCCGGACGCGACCTGGCCTGGATGATCGTCGGTCTGGCGGCTCACCTGGCCTTGATCGGCCAGATCGGCTTCGTGCTCGCCAGCGCCCTGCTGATGAGTTGCGTGGCCCGCGGCTGGGGCAGCCGCCGGCCAGGACGAGATGCGCTGATCGGCCTGGCTGTGGCCCTGCCGGTCTGGGCGCTGTTCGCCAAGGTCATGGGCATCGGCCTGCCCCTGCTGCCCGCCCTGGGCCTGTGACCCCCGACACGTTCCGCGCACTCACCTGGTGACCCGCTCATGGACACGCTTGCGGCATTGATGGGCGGCTTTGCCGCCGCACTGTCCCCGATCAATCTGGCCTGGGCGCTGGCGGGCTGCTTCATCGGCACTGCAATCGGCGTGCTGCCCGGCATCGGTCCGGCCCTCACCGTGGCCATGCTGCTGCCGCTCACCGCCAAGGTCGATCCTTCCGCAGCCCTGATCCTGTTTGCCGGCGTCTATTACGGGGCGATGTTCGGCGGCTCGACCACCTCGGTGCTGATGAACACGCCGGGCGAGTCGGCCACCCTGGTCACCGCGATGGAAGGCAACGCCATGGCCCGCAGCGGACGAGCTGGGCCCGCCCTGGCCACCGCCGCGATCGGCTCGTTTGTCGCCGGCACCATCGCGACGGTCCTGCTCACCCTGTTCGCTCCGCTGCTGGCCGACTTCGCGCTCAACTTCGGCCCGGCCGAGTACTTCATGATCATGGCGCTCGCCTTCACCACGGTCTCGGCGGTGATCGGCGAATCGACTCTCAAGGGCATGACCAGCCTGTTCATCGGCCTGGCGATCGGCCTGATCGGCATCGATGCGGTGTCCGGCGTGGTGCGCTACACCGGCGGCGTGCCCGAGCTCTATGACGGCATCGACGTGGTGGTCGTGGCGGTCGGGCTGTTTGCCGTGGGCGAAGCCCTGCACGGCGTCCTGGGGCGCGGCAAGGTTGCCACCCTGAATCGCATGAGCTCGACCCGCATGAGCGCCTCCGACTGGCGCCGCTCGGTACCCGCCTGGTTGCGCGGCACCTTCATCGGGTTTCCGTTCGGCCTGATTCCGGCCGGTGGCGCCGAAATTCCCACCTTCCTGTCCTACGCCACCGAAAAGAAGCTCTCGAAGCACCCCGAAGACTTCTCGCCAAATGGCGGGCCGGGCGCGATCGAGGGGGTGGCCGGCCCCGAGGCCGCCAACAATGCCACCGTGACCGCCGCACTGGCACCGCTGCTCACGCTGGGCATTCCGACCTCGGCCACCACCGCGATCCTGCTGGCGGCTTTCCAGAACTACAACCTGCAACCCGGCCCGGCGCTGCTGCAGACCTCGGGCCCCCTGGTCTGGACCCTGATCGCCTCGCTGTACATCGGCAACGTGATGCTGCTGGTGCTGAACCTGCCCCTGATCGGGATGTGGGTGAAAGTGCTGCGGATTCCTCCGCACCTGCTCTATGGCGGCATCCTGGTCTTTTCCACGCTGGGCGCCTGGAGCCTGCGCCAGTCCTGGTTCGACCTGCTGCTGCTGGCGGTGATCGGCCTGATGGGCCTGATCATGCGGCGCTTCGGCTTTCCAGTGGCGCCGGTCATCGTCGGCATGATTCTCGGACCGATGGCCGAAAAGCAGCTGCGCAACGCGCTATCGATCGCGCAGGGCGACTGGAGCGTCTTTGTGACCCGTCCCTTGTCGGGGGCGATCGCCTGCGTGATCGTGGCCGTGCTGCTGCTGCCGCCGCTGCTGCGCCGTCGCCAGCGCCTGGCCGCAGGCTGAAGGTCGGGGCCCCGCACCCATGTCGCCAGACCGCGATCACGCCGATTCAATCGTGCTGGTGGCCGATGTCGGCGGCACCTTCGTGCGCTGCGCGCTGACACGCGCCGGTCAGCTGATCGGCGAACCGGTTCGACT
>JBILSK010000469.1:0-2932 GCA_044372165.1 Burkholderiaceae bacterium
TGAGGCCGGTTTGACGGCCCTGAGCGGCTCGACCGGCGTGGCCGCACTGGTGGCTGCGCGCGAGGCGAAGGGCTTGACCGCAGCCGATGTCGCTCGGCGCATCAGGTTGCATCCCCGCCAGCTCGACGCGATCGAGCGCGGCGATTGGGCGGCGCTGCCCGGACGCGCGTTCACCCGCGGCGCAGTGCGTTCCTACGCCCGTCTGGTTGAGGTCGATGCCACGCCCTTGCTCGACGCCATCGGTGGGCTGGAAGCAGCCGAAACCCTGCGGCCGTCCCCGTCGTTGGAGGCGCGCCTGCCTCGCCCAGGTGGCTTCGGATTCGACCCCGATCGCCGCAGCCGCCGCCTGCCCTGGGCGATTCTCGGCTTGGCCGGCGTGATCGGATTGGCGCTGATTTTTGGCCGCGAAGGCGAGCGTTGGCCAGGCTATGCCTGGTGGCCCACAGGGCCGCAGTCGACGTCGCCGTCAACGACATCGTCCTCGAGTCCCGCGGGTCGATCGAGCAGCGCGGGTGAGGCGGGCGGCTCGGCGGGCCAGGAAGGGGGCGCGTCCGTCGCGCCCGCGCCGTCGTCGCCGGCCGGTGTGCCCGGTACAGGACCCGATTCGAGCCCTGCGGTGGCAGCACCGGTGGTGCCGCCCGCGCGCGCCGGCTCGACAACGCCTGCGCCTGTCGCAGCAGATGCCGCGCCTGCCGACGCGTCCGTTGCGGCGGGCAGCGCTGCGGTGAAGGACGCTGCATCGGGCGGAACCCAGACTGCGCCTGTCGTGACCCCCCCGGGGGCACCCCTCACCGTGCGTCTGCTGTCCCTGCGTCAGGATGCCTGGGTGGATATCCGCGATGCCGCAGGCAAGCCGGTCTACATGGGGACGCTCCTTCCAGGCAAGCCGATCACGGTGTCCGGCAAGGGGCCTTTGAGTTACACCATCGGCAACGCCAACCAGGTCGAGGTGCAGGTTCAGGGCCGGCCTCTGGATCTGGCTGCCAGCACGGTGATGCCAGCGAACGTCGCCAAGGGGGTCACGCCTTGAGTACAAAGAGTGATGGCGCGGCGGGGCATGCGCCCATGCCGGTGGGGCCTCTTGCCCGCAAGCTGACCCGCGAAGTGCGTGTCGTCTGGGGCGATCGTGTGGTGCATATCGGCGGGGGGCATCCGGTGGTCGTGCAATCGATGACCAACACCGATACGGCCGATGCGATTGCCACCGCGATCCAGGTCAAGGCGCTGGCTCAGGCGGGCTCGGAAATGGTGCGGGTCACGGTGAACACGCCCGAGGCAGCCCGTGAAGTGGTGGCCTTGCGCGAGCAGCTCGATCGAATGGGCGTGGACGTGCCGCTGGTCGGCGACTTCCATTACAACGGGCACAAGCTGCTCACCCAGTTTCCCGACTGTGCGCAGGCATTGTCCAAGTACCGCATCAACCCCGGCAATGTCGGCGCGGGCAGCCGCCGCGACGGCAACTTTGCGCAGATGGTGGAGGTCGCGGCACGCCATCGCAAGCCGGTTCGCATCGGCGTGAACTGGGGCAGCCTGGATCAGTCGCTGCTGGCTCGCCTGATGGACGAAAACGCCGCGCGCAGCACGCCCTGGGAAGCCGTCGAAGTGATGCGCGAGGCCTTGATCAGCTCGGCGATCGACAGCGCTCGCCAGGCGGAGGACGTCGGGCTGCCGGGCGACATGATCATCCTGTCGGCCAAGGTGTCGAATGTGCAGGACGTGGTCGCGGTCTACCGTGAACTGTCCCGCCGCTGCGACTATCCGCTGCATGTCGGGCTCACCGAAGCGGGCATGGGGAGCAAGGGCATCGTGGCCTCGACAGCGGCCTTGTCGGTGCTGCTGCAAGAAGGCATTGGCGACACGATTCGCGTGTCGCTCACGCCCGAGCCCGGCGGCGATCGCACGCGCGAGGTGATCGTGGCACAGGAAATCCTGCAAACCATGGGGCTGCGCGCGTTCACGCCGCTGGTCATTGCCTGTCCGGGGTGCGGGCGTACCAGCAGCACCTTCTTCCAGGAGCTCGCCGACCGCATCCAGACCTGGTTGCGCCTGCAGATGCCCAGCTGGCGCGCGGTCTATCCTGGCGTCGAGTCGATGAAAGTGGCTGTGATGGGCTGCGTGGTCAACGGCCCGGGCGAATCGAAATACGCCGACATCGGCATCTCGCTGCCCGGTGCTGACGAAGCGCCGGTTGCCCCGGTCTTTGTCGATGGTCAGCGCACCGTCACGCTCAAGGGCGAGCGCATCGCCGAGGACTTCCAGGCGATCGTCGATGGCTATGTCCAGCGTCGCTACGGGGTGTCCTCCCAACCGCCTGCCTCGGTGCAGGACTGACTTCTCCGTATCCATGTCCGACGACGTTTCCCCTGATTCTGCCCGGGCTGCTCGCAGCCCCTCCCGTGCCCTCGCGCGCCTGTCGGGCGTCAAGGGCATGAACGACCTGTTGCCGGGCGACAGCGAACGCTGGGAGCGGCTCGAGCAGACGGTTGCTGCCTGGGCGCGCAGCTATGGCTATCGGCAGATCCGCACGCCGATCGTCGAGCCGACGGCCCTGTTTCGTCGCGGCATCGGCGAGGTCACCGACATCGTCGAAAAGGAGATGTATTCCTTCGAGGACGCCCTGAACGGCGAGCACCTGACCCTGCGCCCGGAGAACACGGCCGGGGTGGTTCGCGCGGCGATCGAGCACAACCTGCTCTATGACGGTCCCAAGCGGCTGTGGTACACCGGGCCGATGTTTCGTCACGAGCGTCCGCAGCGCGGCCGCTATCGGCAGTTTCATCAGATCGGCATCGAGGCGCTGGGCTTTGGCGGTCCTGACATCGACGCCGAAGTGATTGCCATGAGCCAGCGCCTGTGGGACGACCTGGGCTTGACCGACGTGAGCCTCGAGCTCAACAGCATCGGTGATCCGCACGAGCGCCAGGAGCATCGC
>JBILSK010000033.1:0-9690 GCA_044372165.1 Burkholderiaceae bacterium
CTGGGCAGCGGTACGCATGGCCATCGCCGGGTTTCTCGCCGTCGGTCTGACCGAATATTTCAGGCTCCGGGCAAGGGCTTATTCGCCCTCGTTCTCGGAGGCGCGGCTGCAAGCCTTGCAGGCGCGTATTCGCCCGCACTTCCTGTTCAACAGCCTCAATGCCGTGCTGGGCTTGATGCGTAGCGATCCGCGTCGAGCCGAGACCACGCTCGAGAACATCGCGAGCCTGTTCCGTGTCTTCATGCGCGATGCACGCGAACTGGTGCCGCTGGACGACGAGGTGGTCACCTGCAAGGAATACCTCGCCATTGAGCAGTTGCGATTGGGCGAGCGCCTGTGCATTGCCTGGCACCTGGAAGAAATGCCCGGTGATGCCCTGCTGCCCTCGCTGCTGCTGCAACCCCTGATCGAGAACGCGGTGCACCACGGCATCGAGCCCAGCATCGAGTCCGGCACGATCGAGATTTCCGCCTTGCGCATCGGTGAACGGGTGCGCGTGGAGATATTGAACCCGATTCCCGTGGCAGCGTCGCCACGCGCGGGCAATCAGATGGCGCTGTCCAACGTCAGGGAGCGCCTGATGCTGCTGTACGATATGGAGGCTGAACTGCGCACGAATGCATCGGGCGGCACGTTCAGGCTCGAACTCGAATTCCCCTACCGAAAAGAGAGACGCAGACGTGATGTCCGACGCCACTTCGATCCTGATCGTTGATGACGAAGCCCCTGCTCGCGCACGCCTTCGGGAAGTGCTGGCGGATCTGGCTTCCGAGTTTCCCCATCGCATCGTCGGGGAAGCAGCCAATGCTCCCGAGGCGCTCGCGCAGATCGACACCCAGCATCCGCAGATCGTCCTGATGGACGTGCAGATGCCCGGCATGACCGGCATCGAACTGGCCCGGCACGTGTCGGCTCGCGCCGCCGAGGCGGACCAGGACGACCCCAAGCCGATGCCCCTGGTGATCTTCGTCACCGCTTTTGACGAATTCGCGGTCGAAGCCTTCGAGGTCAACGCGCTCGATTACCTGCTCAAGCCGGTGCGCGCCCAGCGTCTGCTCGGTGCGCTCAAGCGCGCCCAGACCCTGCTGCCCTCGGAACACCTCGATGCCCTGGACCAGCTGGCCAAGGCCACCAACACGCGCCGGCGTCATCTGTCGGTGCATGAGCGTGGCCGAGTGATCCTGGTGCCCCTGGAGACCGTGCTTTATCTGAAGGCCGAACTCAAGTACATCACCGTGCGCACGCGTGAACGCGAATTTCTCATCGAGGAGTCGCTGACCTCCCTCGAGGAGGAGTTTGCCGATCGCTTCGTGCGCATCCACCGCAATGCGCTGGTCGCCCGCAATTCCATTGCCGGATTCGAGCGCGTTACACCGGACGGTTCGGGCGAATCGGGTGATCCGTACTGGCAGGTCGTGCTGCGTGACGTGCCCGAAAAGTTGCCGGTCAGTCGTCGGCAGTGGTCCATCGTCAAGGGCCTTGCGTCCTGACTTATGGCTGCCTCGACTGCGCCAGCGCGGCTGGTGATCGCCACGCGTGAAAGCCGCCTGGCCCTGTGGCAGGCCCACCATGTTCGCGACCGTCTGCTCGAGCTTTATCCGTCCTGTGCCGTCGAGTTGCTGGGCATGACCACCACCGGCGACCAGGTGCTGGACCGCTCGCTCAACGAGATCGGCGGCAAGGGCCTGTTCACCAAGGAACTGGAGCTCGCGCTGCTTGATGGTCGGGCCGACCTCGCCGTCCATTCGCTGAAGGACGTGCCGATGTCGTTGCCCGAGGGCTTCGAGCTGGCTGCGGTGATGCGCCGTGAAGATCCGCGCGATGCCTTCGTCTCCAACCGGTTCGACGAGCTCGATGCGCTGCCTGCGGGGGCCCGGGTCGGCACCTCCAGCTTGCGTCGGGCGGCACAGTTGACCGAACGCCGGCCCGATTTCCAGGTGCTGCCCCTGCGCGGCAATCTCGATACCCGGCTGGGCAAGCTCGACCGCGGCGAATACGACGCGATCATCCTGGCTGCGGCAGGTCTCAAGCGTCTCGGGTTGTCGGAGCGCATCCGCCAGATCCTGCCGTCCACCGGCAGCCTGCCGGCGCCCGGGCAGGGCGCGCTGGGCGTGGAGATCCTGCAAGGGCGCCGCGAACTGAACCAATGGCTCGCCCCGTTGACCGATCGACGCACTTGGCTGGAAGTCACTGCCGAGCGTTCCGTGTCGCGGGCCCTGGGCGGCAGCTGCCGAATCCCCCTGGCGGCCTACGCGCTGATTCAGCCAGATGGCCGCTTGCAGCTTGACGCCTTGCTGGCCACGGACGGCGTCATTCGCCGCTCGCGGGTCGTCACGGAGTCACCCTTGGCGGCCACGGGTGAGCCCGGAACCCTCGAAGGTCAGGGCAGTGCCTACCAGCAGGCCGAGCGCCTTGGCGAGCGGGCGGCGACGGCCCTGCGCTGAGGACAATCCCGGCGTTCCGCCTCGATGTTCGCCCTCATTCTGACTCAGCCTGCGCTGCGCTCGGAGCCTTGGGTGGACGCCTTGTCCGAGGCAGGCATCGGGGCGGTTCGCTGGCCGATGAGTGAGCTGAACGCGGCACCGCAGCTGGATATCGCTCGCCTGGTCGAGACGCTGCGCGATTGCCGCTGGGTACTGTTTCCGAGTCCTTCGGCCATTGCCATCGTGCTGAACGCCTGGCGACAGATCGGTGCGGCCTGGCCGCAAGGGCTGGGCGTGGGCCTGATCGGACCCGGGAGTCTGGCTGAATTCGAGCTCTGGCAGGAACGGGTGCCAGGCTTGTCTGTCGCGCGCGTTGTCGCGCCCCTTGCGCCGCCCTTCGATGCGCACGCCTTATTGGCACGCATCGAGTTCCAGCATCTGGAGGGTGTGGCCATTGCGGTACTGCGACGAGCTGACGGGCGAGAGGAATGGCTCGAGACCTTGCGAGCACGGGGCGCGGCCTTGCAGGCGATCACGGTCTACCGCATGCACCCGCTGGATCCGCCTGCTGGTGCGCGGGCCTGGCTCATCGATCACCTGTCCCGAGGGCAGGCGCTCGCGGTGTCGGTGGCCAGTGCACAGGCAGGCGAGAGACTGATGGGCTGCGTGACCGGCTGGGTCCTGCCCGAGCCGATTCGGCGCGCTTTCATCGACAGCCCCGTGCTCACCCAGCATCCCCGGATTGCGGCTGAATTGAAGCGGTTCGGCTGGACGAACATTCGGGAGCACGCTCCAGGCCTCGCGCCGCTGGTGCGCACGGTAGAATCGCTCCGATAGTGCCAACCATGACGACGCCTCCCACCCCCGATCCTGCTCGGCCGACCGGTCCTCAAGCGCCTGCCGGGGCGGCCGACGCCCGGATCGCTGCCGCGGGTACCGATGGCCTGGCTGATGTGGCCCCCGGACTGCTGTCCGACCTGCCGGGCGCGGCCGCTGCCGCCAGGGCCGATGAGCCGAGGTCGGCGCGCGCATCGGCCTCGGTTGGCGCTGCGGAGGCAGCTTCTGC
This sequence comes from Burkholderiaceae bacterium, assembly GCA_044372165.1. Taxonomy (GTDB): domain Bacteria; phylum Pseudomonadota; class Gammaproteobacteria; order Burkholderiales; family Burkholderiaceae_E; genus UBA4615. The sequence goes on from JBILSK010000033.1 coordinate 3,490, forward strand.
ACCCACTGCTCCCGCTGCACCCGCAGAGGCAGTCAACCCGCGCCCCGCCGCCTCGACCCTGCTGGGACTGTCCCGATCAACCGGTCTGCCCTGGTGGGTGCCTGCCTTGGCGGGACTGCTCGGTCTGGCGCTGGTGGCCTTTTATGCGCAGAACCGGCTGGGCCGGGTCGAGCGCGAGCTCGCCCGCCGCGTCCAGCAATCCGAGAGTCGGGAGCAGCATCTCGATAAGCAGGTGAAGCAACTGTCCGACGCCCTGCGTGATGCACAGGGCAGGAGCGCGGTGGTCGAGGCCAAGCTGGCCGACGCGCTCGGCCAGCAGGCGCAACTCAAGCAGCTCTACGACCAGATGGCGCTGTCGCGTGGCGACGCCATGCTCGCCGACGCCGAGAATTCCGTGATGATCGCCGCCCAGCAGTTGCAGTTGGGCGGCAATGTGCAAAGCGCCTTGCTGGCCTTGCAGGACGCCGAGCATGTCCTGGCGCGGTCCAGTCAGCCGGCGCTCATCGGGGTGCGGCGTCATCTTGCCCGCGACATCGAGCGTCTGAAGGCGATGCCGCTCACCGATTTCGCCGCAGCGGTCAGCAAGCTCGACGGCGTGATTGCCGCCGCGGAACAGTTGCCGTTGCTGGCCGACGTCAATCCGCCCGCGCGCGCGGTCACTGAAGAGGTCGAACCCACCCGAGACGGTCTGCTGGGCCTGCCCGAGCGGGTGGCACGCACCGGTGCGCAAGGCTTCGGTGGCTTCGTCAATGAGCTCCGCAGCCTGGTGCGAGTGCAGCGGCTCGATCGTCCGGAGGCCCTGCTGCTGTCCCCGGAGCAGCGTTTCTTTGCTCGCGAGAACCTGCGCCTGATGCTGCTCAACGCGCGATTGAATCTGCTCGCGCGCAACGAATCCTTGTTCCGCAGCGACCTGGCTCGGGCGCGCGGGTCACTCGAGCGCTGGTTCGATGTGCAGAACAGGCAGGTCGCTGGGTCGATTGGCTCGCTGCGCCAGCTCGAAGCCACGGCGCTGGTGCTCCAGATGCCGTCCCTGGCCGAGACCATCGCAGCCATGCGCGCGGCGCGAGCCGCGGGCGAGTCGAGGTAGACGGCCATGCGCTGGGTGGTCTGGCTGCTGGTGGCGTTCGCGTTGGCGGTCGGGCTTGCGCTGCTGATGCATTTCAATCAAGGCAATGTGGCCATCCTCTGGCCGCCGTATCGCATCGACGTCTCCGTGAATCTGATGCTGGCGGCGCTGGCTTCAGGGTTCACCCTGTTTCACCTGCTGCTGGTCGGAGCGCGCCGGGCCCTGGGCCTGCCGCAACGGGTTCGCGAATATCGCGTTCGCCGTCAGCACGAGCTGGCCTTGGGCGCCTTGCGCGACACCGTTCTGGCGTTCTTCGAGGGCCGTCTGGGGCGGGCCGAACGCTTTGCGCGTGGTGCGCAGGGTGTGGCGGCCACCGCGGGGCCGGCCGCCTTGATCGCCGCACGAGCGGCCCATCGGATGCAGGAGCGTGAGCGACGCGATCAATGGATCAAGGATGCCTCGGCCGATGCGGGCGCGGCGCAGGCGGTACTGATGACGCTCGCCGAGGTTGCGGTCGATGACCGACGCACACCCGAGGCGCTCGACCTGATCGAGCAGCTCAACGCACGAGGCTCGCGTCATGTGCTGTCCTTGCGTACGGCCTTGCGGGCCTACGAGCAGGCGGGTCGTTGGGAGGAGGTGCTGCACACCTTGCGTCTGGTCGAGAAGAGAGATGCGCTGCACCCTGCGGCCACGCTCAAGCTGCGCGTGCGGGCCGTCGAGGCCCTGATTGCTCGGCGTGGCGATGATGTCTTTGCCGTGCGCGCGATCTGGAAGAGCTTGCGGTCCGAGGAGCGCGCGGTTCCCGAGATCGCCGCACGGGTGGCAGCATCGCTGTCGGCTGCCGGCGCACACGACGAGGCTCGCAAGATCGTCGAACAGGTGCTGGACAATGGTTTTTCCGACGAGGCAGTCCTGCTGTATGCGCGGCTGTCGAATGTCCCCATGCGCGACCGCCTCGATCGGCTCGAAGCGTGGCGCAAGCGCTATGGCGACGAAGAGGCTGTGCTGCGAGCACTGGGGTTGGTGTGTTCGAGTGAACGCCTCTGGGGCAAGGCGGAGGAATACCTGCAGCTGGCAGTGCGCCGTGCCCCCAGCGTGCAGGCCCGTCTCGCCCTGGGGGAACTGTACGAGTCGCTCGAGCGCAGCTCGGAAGCGGCCGTTCAGTACCGCGAAGCTGCCCGGTTGGCAGCCTCGGCGGCCTGAATCTGCCCTGAGGCCAGGGCCTCGTGCGTGTGTGAGTGCTGCGCACGACCCAGCCCGGCCACAGTCCTTCTGGGCAAGGCCTCAGACGCAGCGTCCGCCGTCCACCTCGAGGCAGGCACCGGTGATGAAGTCGGCCTCGTCGCTGGCCAGGTAGAGCGCCGCGTTGGCGATGTCCCTGGGCTGTGAAAAGCGCCCCAGGGGAATCGAGCCGATGAACTGCGCGCGCCTTTCCGGGGTGTCCTCGCCCATGAAGGTTGCCAGCAGCGGTGTGTCGCCTGCCACCGGGTTGATCACGTTGACCCGTATCCGATCGGGCGCGAGCTCGACCGCCATCGCCTTGGACAGGGTGATCATTGCGCCCTTGGTGCCGTTGTACCAGACCAGGCCGGGCCGCGGTCGCACGCCCGCGGTCGAGGCGATGTTCACGAACACGCCGCCCTTGCGCTGGCGAAAGTGCGGCACGAAGTGCTGCGCCGCCCAGTAAAGGCTTTTCACGTTGATGGCGTAGACCCGATCGAATTCCGCCTCGCTCACCTCCAGCATGGGCTGGTTGCGGTGCGACACGCCGGCATTGTTGACCAGGATGTCCACACCGTCGAAGGCCTTGATGGCCCCGTCGAGCAGGGCGCCCATCGAGTCGCCCTGTGACACGTCGGCCTGCACGAACTCGGCGTGTCCGCCTGCGGCACGAATGGCGGCCGCGACGCGCTCACCGGCTTGCGCTGCGACGTCATTGACGACGACTCGCGCGCCTTCGGCTGCGAATCGGGTGGCGATGCCTTCGCCGAACCCGGAGCCCGCTCCGGTGATCACGGCCACTTTGCCTTCCAGTCTCATCTCCTGCTCCTTTTTCTTGGGGGGTATGCCGGGGGTGAACGCGATTCAGCCGTGTCGAATCGCCACCGTCTTGAGTCGAGTGAAGGCGTAGAGGGCTTCGAAGCCCTTCTCACGGCCATGACCGCTGTGCTTGACGCCACCAAACGGCAGTTCGACCCCACCGCCGGCACCGTAGTTGTTGATGAACACCTGGCCGGCTTGCAGGCCTCGGGCGAGGCGGAATTGCCTCGCGCCGTCGCGCGTCCAGACGCCGGCCACCAGTCCATAGTCCGAGCCATTGGCCGCGGCAAGCGCCTCGTCCTCGTCGTCGAAGGCTCGCACGGCGAGCACCGGTCCGAAGATTTCTTCACGCCACACCCGATGCGTGTGCGGCACATCGCGCAGCAGTACCGGTGCCTGGTAGAAGCCGTCTGCCGGTGCGTCGTCGACGATCTCGCCTTGCGCCATCACCTCGATGCCACCGGTCTGGGCGTCGGAGAGGAAGTCCCAGACGCGTTGCTGCTGGCGGCGATTCACCAGTGGGCCCAGGTCCAGGTCCTGGTCGCCCGGCCCGGCGCGCAACGCCGAGAAGCATTCGGCCAGACGCTCCAGAAGCGGCTCGTAGATCGATCGTTCGATCAGGATGCGACTGCCCGCGGAGCAGGTCTGGCCGGCATTCTGGATGATCGCCGCAACCAGCACGGGCAGCGCGGCATCGAGGTCGGCGTCGGCAAAGACCAGTTGCGGCGACTTGCCACCCAGTTCGAGTGTCACCGGGCAGTGATGGCCCGCCGCAGCCATGGCCACCTTGCGCCCGGTGTCGGGCGACCCGGTGAAGGAGAGGTGGTCGATGCCCGGATGGGCTGCGAGCGCCTGCCCGGCTTCCGTCCCCAGCCCGGTGACGATGTTCAGGGCACCCGGTGGAAGCCCTGCGGCGGCACCCAGTGCCGCCACCCGCAGCAGGGACAGACAGGCGTCTTCGGCTGGCTTGACCACGCAGGCGTTGCCGGTAGCCAGGGCCGCCCCGACCGACCGCCCGAAGATCTGCATCGGGTAGTTCCACGGGATGATGTGCCCGGTCACGCCGTGTGGCTCCCGCAGGGTGAGGACCGTGTAGCCATCCTCGTAGGGGATGGTCGTGCCGTGCAGCTTGTCGGGTGCACCCGCGTAGAACTCGAGGTAGCGGGCGAGCGCGATCGCGTCTGCCCGGGCCTGCTTCAAGGGCTTGCCGGTGTCTCGGGACTCCAGACGAGCGAGTTCTTCCTGGGCAGCCAGCACCGCCTGCGACCACCGTTGCAGGACTCGGCCGCGAGCGGGGGCGGCTGTGGTCCCCCAGATCCCGCGTGCCGCCTCGCGAGCGGCACTGACCGCGCGCTCGATGTCCGTGGCGTTGCCGCGGGCGATCCGGGCAAAGGCTGCGCCGGTCGAGGGATCGATCACTGCGAGTGTCTCGTCACTCGCGCCCGGACTCGACTGGTTGGCAATGAAATGCGCGTGGCTGGACAGGACAGACGACATGGGAACCTCGGTCGGATCGGGCCGGGATGGGGCAGGGGGGCAGGATGAGGCGCCGGCGGATTATCCGCCAGTCGGTGGGCCCCGGTCCGACCGGCGGGGCGCCGGGCATCGCGGGCCACGCGGTTTCAGCGAACGGGGTCGGTACAATCAGCGACCTCCTTATCTTGCAACGACACCTCCATGAACCTCGATCGCGTCGATTCCGGTCGCAATGTTCCAGAAGAATTCAACGTCATCATCGAGATCCCGATGAACGCGGATCCGATCAAGTACGAGGTCGACAAGTCGACCGGCGCGCTGTTCGTCGACCGCTTCATGATGACCTCGATGCACTACCCCTGCAATTACGGGTACATCCCGCACACCATCGCTGACGATGGCGATCCGGTCGACGTGCTGGTGATCACGCCCTATCCGATCACGGTGGGTGCGGTGATCCGCTGCCGGGCGCTCGGCGTGCTCAAGATGGAAGACGAGGCGGGCGGCGACTCCAAGCTGGTGGCGGTGCCGATCACCAAGGTGCTGCCCATCTACAAGCACTGGAAGAAGCCCGAGGACCTGCAACCCGAGCGGCTGATGCAGATCCAGCACTTCTTCGAGCATTACAAGGACCTCGAAGAAGGCAAGTGGGTCAAGGTGCTCGGCTGGGGCGGCGTCGCCGATGCCCATGCCGAGATCGTCGCAGGCATCAAGGCCTACGATGCGGCCAAGGACAAGCCGATGTTCTGACGAGCAACCCCACCCCGGCGGCCCGCGCCGCCAGGTGTGGAGCTTCGTGCTTCAGTCCGCGTCTGGCTGCGCGCGAATCGGTGAGCGCTCGTTCAATTCATCGAGATAGGCATCGACGCCGCCAGTTTCGCGGGCCAGGAATCGCTCCACCGCGTCCGCAAAGGCCGGGTGGGCCAGTTGGTGCCAGGAGCAGGTCTGCACAGGCAGGAACCCGCGCGCCATCTTGTGTTCCCCTTGAGCACCGCCTTCGAAGCGGCTGATGCCATGGCGAATGGCCCACTCGATCGGCGCGTAGTAGCTCGCCTCGAAGTGCAGACAGGGGACGTGCTCGAGCGCGCCCCAGTAGCGTCCGTAGATCGCCTCTTCATCGCGCATCAGCAGGCTGGCGGCAATCGGTTGCCCGTCGCGGCTCGCCCGTGCCATCAGCAGCGATTGCGGCATGGTGCGGCCGATCTGAAGGAAGAAGGCCCGATTCAGATAGGGCGTCGAATGGTGCAGCGAATAGGTCATCCGGTAGCACCGGGCAAAGAAAGTCCAGTCGGCCTCGGTGATCTCGCTGCCTTCGAGCATGTCCACGCGGACGCCGGCCTCGGTCACCTTGCGGCGCTCGGCGCGGATCTTCTTGCGCTTGGGTTGTGACAGCGCGGCCAGAAAGGCCTCGAAATCCGCCCAGCCCGGGTTGCGCCAGTGAAACTGCACGCCGACCCGGCGCATCAAGCCCCCGGCCTGCAGTGCTGCAGAGTCCTGCTCGTTCGGAAACAGCACGTGCAGTCCCGAGACGCCGAGTTCCTGCGTCACCGAGCCCAGGGCCTTCACCAGCGCGGTGCGCGCTGCGGCGTCGCTGGCCAGCAGCCGGGGGCCCGGGA
>JBILSK010000034.1:0-9682 GCA_044372165.1 Burkholderiaceae bacterium
GTCGCTGTCGGACGAGCTGGTCGACGCCGGCTTTGACGTCCTGTCGGTCCACAGCCGCGCGGCAGATCGACAGCAGTATCTGCGTCGACCCGACCTCGGTCGACGCCTGGACGATCCGAGCCGCGAACGCCTGCAGGCGCACCCCTGCGCGCAGCAACCCGAGCTTGTCTTCGTGGTGGCTGACGGCCTGTCTGCCACAGCGATCATGCGCCATGCGGTGCCCATGCTGAGGGCCGCCCGGGCGCGCCTGCCCGGATGGGTGATCGGCCCGGTGGTGATCGCCGAGCAAGCGCGGGTGGCGCTCGGCGACGAGATCGGTGAAGGCCTGGGGGCCGGTGCCGTGGCGCTGCTGGTCGGCGAGCGACCCGGGCTCAGTTCGCCGGACAGTCTCGGCATCTATCTGACCTGGGGACCTCGTGTGGGCCGCACCGATGCCGAGCGCAATTGCATCTCGAACATCCGCCCGGAAGGCCTGCCCTGCGAGCATGCGGCGATCGTGCTGGAGTCGCTGCTGCAAGGGGCTCGCCGCCTGGGCGCCACCGGCGTGGCGCTCAGCGACGAATCCGTGCTGCCCGCCCTGTCCGATGACAGTGCGCCGCGTGTATCAGACCGACCCACCTGACCGGCCAGGTGTTCGTCCGACCGGTGCACGCCGTGTTCAGGACAGCGACGCCGCCCCGCAGATCGCAGGCAGACACGCGCCGATCGAGCCGAGCAGCCGCGCATCGGCGAGGTCGTCCAGCGCGGTCTGCTGCCCATTGAGGATGACCAGTCGGGCCCCCGAGCGCTTGGCGACCGGCACGATGCCAGCCACCGGATAGACCTGCAGGGTGCTGCCGACGGCAAGCATCAGATCCGCGTCGCCGGCGACATCGAAGGCGCGCTCGATGACCTCGGGTACCAGCGCCTGTCCGAACGAGATGGTGTCGCTCTTCAGGATGCCGCCGCAGTCGGTGCAGCGCGGATCGGTGTCACCCGCGCGCACACGGGCCAGCACGGCGTCCATCGGCTGACGACGCTGGCAGTCCCAGCACATGGCACGCCTCAGCGTGCCGTGCACCTCGATCACCTTGTCCGGTGAATTGCCGGCGATCTGGTGCAATTCGTCGACGTTCTGAGTGATCAGCGCATGCAGCTTGCCGCGCCGCTCCAGGGCCACCAGCGCACGATGGCCGACGTTGGGTTGCGCGGTCCAGGCCGCATGGGTCAGGCGCGCCTGCCAGGACGCGCGGCGCACCTCGGGGTCGGCCAGATAGTTCTGGATCGTCGATTGCTTCTCGGCCTGCGGATTGCGGGTCCACACGCCTTGCGGCCCGCGGAAATCGGGGATGCCGGAATCGGTCGAGATGCCGGCACCGGTGAGCGCGACGATGCGTTGCGCATCGTCGACCCAGCGACTGACCGTGGCCAGGGTTTCGGCGAGATCGGAAGGGACGGAAGGGGAGCTCATCGTTTGATTGTGCCTCAGGGTGTGACCGATTTCACACTCACGGGCGCTACGGATCGCGCCGGGTCAACAGACCGCAAGTCCATGCCCTGCCTTGCATTTCAGGCACCTTGTCACACTGGCACGAATATGGCTTCGTGCTGGGTATTCGCACCAACCGTCCTGCCAAGGACCAGCCGCATGAAGCTCCCGCAATCCACCAATGAGCGACTGACCCACATCGAGTCCGGTCGCGGCATCGCAGCGCTGGCGGTCCTGCTGCTGCACGCAGGCTCGATGACCACACCCGAGCAGTACAGCGGCAAGGTTGGACTCAACAATATCTTCGGTGTTGGACAGTACGGCGTCGATTTCTTCTTTGTGCTGAGCGGCTTCATTTTATTTCGCTCCTGCAGGCTGGCCCTGGGACAGCCATCGAAGGTGCCATCCTATTTACAGCGGCGATTCTTTCGCATCTTTCCGACTTACTGGTTCGCCCTTGCACTCGCACTGTTCATCAATCAGTTCCAGCGTGAGCGGGTGTCGGTCGACACTGGCTTCATCGGCCAGCAGCTGCTCATGCTGAGCAATCCTCCCTGGCTTGGTCCGGCATGGACACTGCAATACGAACTGGCCTTCTACACGCTCATCGGGATCGGTCTGTTCAAGGTGCGCCTTGCCGTCGCGATCGGCGTGCTGTGGCTGGCGGCGATCCTGACTTTCCCGATGATCGGCCTGGCCACCGCCGTGCCTGCAGGAACCTTTGGATTGACCAGCCCGTACTGCCTGCTCTTCTTTCTGGGTATCGCAGCCGAGCTGAACTCGCGCTCCCGACATGGGCCAGTCGGTGCCATCGGATTCGCCGCGCTAGGCGTGCTGTCGCTCACACTGTGCCAGCACGTCAAGGATCCCATGGTCAGCGACCTCATCTTTCGACTGGGCGTGGGGCTCCTTCTTGCGGCCACTGTCTGCCTTGCCGTCGAGATCGAGTCGCGCGGCAAGCAGGCACCTGCCCTCTGGGTCTATCTCGGCAAGATCTCCTACAGCTTGTACCTCACGCACATCACGTTCATTGGCATCACCTATGCGGTGCTCGCACGCCTCGGGCTGTACAAGGCCATGCCGGAAGCCCTGTGCATGGCACTCGCGACGCTGGTCAGCATCGGTGCCGCCATCATCATCCATCGGGTGATCGAGATGCCATCGATCCGTCTTGGGCACCGCCTCGAGCGAGGGCGGGGGCCCGTCGCACTGCGTCGGCCCATGGCCCCTCACTTGACCCACGACTGATCGCGGACATCGACTGGCCGGGGGCAACCCTGCTCAGCCGATGGCGCTGGCCGAATTCACCTGGGCCCGCAGCAGGTGCTTCTGGATCTTGCCGGTCGATGTCTTGGGCAGCTCGATGAATCGGACTTCGCGCGGGCACTTGAAGCGCGCCAGGTGGGCGCGGCAATGCTCGATGATCTCGGCGGCCATCGCCTGGCGACCCGCCTCATCGACCGGAGCACGATCGGGGCGCAGTTCGACGAAGGCCATCGGTGTCTCGCCCCATTTTTCGTCAGGCCGAGCGACCACGGCCGCAGCCAGGACTGCGGGGTGCTTGTAGAGCGCGTCTTCGACCTCGATGGATGAGATGTTCTCGCCACCGGAAATGATGATGTCCTTGGCGCGGTCCTTGAGCTTCACATAACCATCGGGGTGCAGCACACCGAGATCACCGGTGTGAAACCAGCCGTTCGCAAACGCTTCCTGGGTCGCCGCCGGATTCTTGAGATACCCCTTCATCACAACGTTGCCACGGAACATCACCTCGCCCATGGTTTCGCCATCTCGGGGCACTTCCTGCAAGGTCTGGGGGTCGAGCACGGTGCAGCCCTGCTGGACCTGGGTGCGCACACCCTGACGGCCATTGAGATCGACCTGCTCGGCCAGGGTGCGATTCGACCAGTCATCGTGCTTGGCGCAGGCGGCAGACGGGCCGTAGACCTCGGTCAGACCATAGACGTGCGTGACATCGAAACCCAGCGTGGCCATGCCCTCGATCATCGATGCCGGCGGCGCGGCCCCCGCCACCATGGCCTTGACCGGCCCGGCAATGCCCTGACGCAAGTCCGCGGGCGCCGAGATCAGCATGGAATGCACGATCGGGGCGCCGCAGTAATGGCTGACGCCATGCTCGCGCATCAGCGAGAAGATCAGCGCGGCATCGACCTTGCGCAGACACACGTTGGTGCCCGCCACCGCAGCCAGCGTCCAGGGGAAGCACCAGCCATTGCAGTGGAACATCGGCAGGGTCCACAGGTAGACCGGATGACGAGGCAGGCTCCAGGACAGGACATTGCCCAGGGCGTTGAGGTAGGCACCACGATGATGGACCACCACGCCCTTGGGGTTGCCGGTGGTACCCGAGGTGTAGTTCAGGCCGATCGCATCCCACTCGTCTTCCGGCAAGCAGCCGACAAAACCGGCATCGCCGCTGGCGAGCAGCGCTTCGTAGCGCTGGCTGCCGAAGCACTCGCCCGGGCCCGAGTATTCGGGATCGTCGACATCGATCACGAGCGGCAGACGTTTGCCTGACGCACGCAGCTGCTCGATGGCCTCGCGGGCCGCGGGCGCGAATTCGCGATCGACGATGAGCACCTTGCTGTCGGAGTGGTCCAGCACGAAGGCCACCGTGGCCGCATCGAGACGGTTGTTGATGCAGTGCAGCACTGCGCGCGTCATCGGGACGCCGAAGTGTGCATCGACCATGGGCGGCGTGTTGGGCAGCATCACGGCGACGGTGTCGCCTTCGCCGATGTCGATCGCCATCAGGGCGCTGGCCAGCCGACGAGACCGTTCACGCACCTGTGCCCAGGTGAGCCGCAGCGAGCCGTGGATCACCGCACAGTGCGTCGGGAACACATCGGCCGCCCAGTCGAGCAGCGACAGCGGCGACAAGGGCACGTGATTGGCCGGGTTGCGATCGAGGCCCTGGCGATAGGGGTTCGGGTGCGTGGGCATGGTCGGAGATCCCTTCGATTTCGATGGTCGCGGTTCCGGGATTATCCGTCAGGCCGACCCGGCGCTGCACCGAGCTTGCTAGGATCGGCCGCGTATCAGCCCGCCCCCGCACCCACCCAGGAGATTCACATGCCCCCTCGTCACGAGGACTACACCGGCCTGCCCGTCGGCACCTTTCACATCCAGGCCCAGGAGCAGGTGATCTTCGGGCAGCCCGCCGCCGACGCGGTCATGGGACTGGTGCAACGACTGGGCGCGCAACGGGTCTTTCTGACCTCCAGCCGTTCACTGGCCAGGCTCGATGACGGCCCGCTGCAGCGCATCGCCCGCGCCCTTGGCGATCGCCACGTCGGAACGATGGCCACCATCCGTGCGCACAGCCCCCGCGAGGATGTGATCGAAGGGGCGAACGCGGCCCGCGCGGCCCGGGCCGATCTGCTGGTGGCGGTCGGCGGCGGCTCGGTGCTGGACGCCACCAAGGCGATGCTGATGTGCCTGTGGATGGGCGTCGACTCGCCGGACGCCATGGGGTCCTATCGCAATGGCCTCGCACCCGATGCCGCCCGCCGCATCGTGGCACCGCCCGACCCGGTGCGCATGGTGGCGGTCTCGACCACCCTGTCGGCTGCGGACTTCACGCCCAATGCGGGGGTCACCGAATCCGTGACCCACACCAAGCAGTCCTACAGCCATCGGCTGCTGGCGCCGGTCGCGGCCATTCTTGATCCGGCAGCCACCCTGGACACGCCGCTCGAACTGCTGTTCAACACCGCGATCCGTTCGGTGGACCACGCGGTCGAGTCGTACTGCTCGCCGCTGGCCAACCCGGCCACCGAGCCGCTGTCGCTGCAAGGCCTTCGGTTGCTGTACCGGGCACTGCCGGCGATGCAGGCACGCCCCACCGAACTCGGGCCCCGACTCGATGCGCAGTTCGGCATGTGGCAGGCCATCGCGGGCTCGGTAGGCGGTGCCAAGACCGGGGCCAGCCATGGCATCGGCTACGCGCTGGGCGCGACCTTCGACATCGCTCATGGCCATACGTCCTGCATCATGCTGCCCGCCGTGCTGCGCTGGAATGCCCAGGTGCCCGCACTGGCCGCACGTCAGCGCGACCTCTCGGCCGCGATGGGCGCGCCTGACACGCCTGCGGCAGACCTGATCGGCGCGCTGGTCAAATCACTCGGACTGCCCGGCTCGTTGCGCGACGTGAAGGTCGGCCCCGAGCACTTCGCCGACATCGCACAGCGCGCGCTGGTCTACGTCAACCTGAAGGACAACCCGCGCCGCATCGATACGGTCGAACAGGTGATAGAGGTCCTCGAGCTGGCGCGCTGACCGCGTCATTCTCCCCCTCGCCGATCTGCGCGTGCGCTTCGGCCGCGCCCCGGCGAGGACTGGCTGCCCTGCCTCGGGCGCTGCCTGCGCGCCATGACGAGGCCGCACGCGACCAGGCGATCGTCGGCTGATTCCGTTCAGGCGCCTCAGCGGTGGCCGCGCGTGCCCGCACGCGGGTAAGCTCGCGTCACCCCAACCGTGACTGCGAGTCCAACATGCTGCTTTTCGATTCTGTCGGCCCCAACCCGCGCGTGGTGCGCATCTTCGCCGCCGAGCGCGGCGTGACGCTGCCCTCGACCAAGGTCGACCTGCGCGGCGGCGAAAACCGTCAAGCCCCCTACCTTGCCAAAAACCCGGCCGGCCAGCTCCCCGCGCTGGAACTCGACAACGGCATGGTGCTGGCCGAGATCACCGCGATCTGCGAATACCTCGACGAGATCGGCCCCAAGGGCAGCTCGCTGATCGGCAACACGCCGGAAGAGCGCGCCGAGACCCGCATGTGGGTACGCCGCATCGACCTGAACATTGTCGAACCGCTGGCGTCGGGCTTTCGCAACGCAGAAGGGCTCAAGCTCTTCCAATCGCGCATTCGCACCATTCCGCACGCCGCCGACGACTTCAAGCAACTGGCCCAGGAAAAGATCACCTGGCTCAACGGCTTGCTCGAGGGCCGCGACTTCGTCTGCGGCAAGCGCCTGACGCTCGCCGACATCCTGCTGTTTGCCTTCCTCGATTTCGGCGCCGGCGTCGGTCAGGCCATCAACCCGGCCAACGCGAACGTGGTGCGGATCTACGAAACCATGAAGGCCCGCGCGAGCGCCGCCGCCTGATCCGGCAGCGGGACGGCGCGATCACCTCGCTGCCGTCCCGGCCCTGCGCGCGCCCTTCAGCTCGAGGCGCAGGGCGCTTTCAGGCGCAGGTATAGTGGCAAACCCTCTTGCTGCGCTTCACGGAGACGCCATGTCCGTCGAGAACCTCGCCACCCAACAGTTCGATGCCACCGTCGGCGCCAACGACATCGTCGTGGTCGACTTCTGGGCACCCTGGTGCGGCCCCTGCCGATCCTTCGCACCGGTCTTCGAGCAGGTCGCCGGCGAAAACCCCGACGTGAAATTCGTCAAGATCAACACCGACGAAGAAACCGAGCTGGCCGGCCACTTCGCCATCCGCTCGATCCCGACGCTGATGATCTTTCGCGAACAGGTGATCGTGTTTTCGCAGCCCGGCGCCTTGCCCAAGGGTGCACTGGACGACCTGCTGCGTCAGGTGCGCGGCCTGGACATGGCCGAAGTCAAGCGCGGCGCGCAGCCGCACGAGGGCGGCGAGCCGCCCTCTGCGTCCTGATCACACGGGTCCCTGCTGGTCTGGCGGCGAGACATAGGGCTCGCGCAGCTTGACCGGCGCCGTCCTGGCGCGGCAAGTGCGCATGCGGATGTTGAGCACCTCCACCGCGACCGAAAACGCCATCGCGAAGTACACATAGCCCTTGGGTACGTGGTGCTCGAAGCCATCGGCGATCAGCACCACGCCCACCGCGTCGAATCACCCGATGCTGCACGGGTGATCACCGGAACTGACCCGAACGCATGCACCGTCGTCGGGCCGAATTTCGTACACTCGGGTGACGCGCCCGCCAGGGGTGCCCGGTCACCAGGACGCCTCCATGTCAGAAAACGCGCTCGCTCGCCTTCAGCTGCCCCGCCGTGCCGTCGCACTCATTCTGGCGGGCGGTCGGGGCAGCCGACTGGAACAGCTCACCGACACGCGTGCCAAGCCGGCGGTCTACTTCGGCGGCAAATTCAGGATCGTCGACTTCGCGATGTCGAACTGCCTGAACTCCGGCATCCGACGCATGGGCGTGCTCGCGCAGTACAAGTCGCACAGCCTGCTGCGCCACATCCAGCGCGGCTGGGGCTTTCTCAAGTCGGAGATGAACGAGTTCGTCGACCTGCTGCCCGCGCAGCAACGCCTCGACGAAGCCTCGTGGTATCGCGGCACGGCCGATGCAGTCCACCAGAACCTGGACATCATTCGCGGCCATCGCCCCGACTACGTGCTGGTGCTGGCTGGCGATCATGTCTACAAGATGGACTACACGCGCATGCTGGTCGACCACGCCGAGCACGGCGCGGCCTGCACGGTCGGCTGCATCGAAGTGCCCCGTGCCGAAGCCCATGCCTTCGGCGTGATGAAGGTCGACGAGCACAACCGGATCCTCGAGTTCCAGGAAAAGCCGGCCCACCCTGACCCCATGCCGGGTCGCCCGGAGATGTCGCTGGCCAGCATGGGCATCTATCTGTTCGATGCCGAGCTGCTCTATGACGAGCTGCCGAAGTACATGGCCAGTGCTGACACCGCCTTCGATTTCGGGCGCGACGTGATTCCGGCACTGGTGCGCGCAGGTCATGCCAGGGCACATCCCTTCAGCCTGAGCTGCGTGAGCAGCGACACCAGCAAGCCGCCGTACTGGCGCGACGTGGGCACGCTGGATGCCTACTGGGAAGCGAACATCGACCTCACCGCCACCGACCCGCAGCTGGACCTGTACAACCGCGACTGGCCGATCTGGACCTACCAGGAACAGCTGCCGCCCGCCAAGTTCGTGCACAACACTGGCAGTCGGCGCGGCACCGCGCTGGAGTCCATGGTCTCGGGCGGTTGCATCATTTCCGGCGAACTGAATCGGTCGCTGCTGTTTTCCAGCTGCCGAGTGCATTCCTACGCCCAGGTTGACCGGTCGGTGCTGCTGCCCGAGGTGCAGGTCGGCCGCGGGGCCCGGCTGAGCAAGACGATCGTCGATCGCGGCTGCGTCATTCCCGACGGCCTGGTGGTGGGCGAGGACGCCGTGGCCGATGCCGCGCGTTTCAACCGCACCGACCGAGGCGTCACGCTCATCACTCGCGACATGCTCGCGCGCCTGTGATGGCTCGAAGCTCGCCGCCGCTGGCTCACACCGAACCGATCCGCGTGCTGCACGCGGCAGCCGAATGGTTTCCCCTGGTCAAGACCGGCGGCCTGGCCGATGTGACCGCGGCATTGCCGGTCGCGCAGCGTGCCCTGGGCATCGATTCTCGCCTGCTGCTGCCGGGCTTTCCGGCGCTGCGCGAGGCGCTGGAAGGACGTCGGGTGGTCGCGCAGCTGGGGCCGGCCTTCGGCGCGGCGCGCGTGACGCTGCTGCTCGGGCGCCTGCCCAACTGTCCGGTGCCCGCCTACCTGATCGATGCCCCCTGGCTGTATGCCCGCGCCGGCAATCCGTATCTGGGCCCCGAGGGCACCGAGTGGCCCGACAACCCGGCACGCTTTGCGCTGCTGGGCTGGGTGGCCGCGCAGATGGCCGAGGGCGAGCTGGACCCCGACTGGTCAGCCCAGGTGGTGCATGCCCATGACTGGCATGCCGCGCTTGCCCCGGTCTACCTCGGTGCCCATGGTGCATCGGGTACCTCGCAGCGACGCGCGCGCAGCGTGCTGACCATTCACAACCTCGCCTTCCAGGGTCGCTTCCCCCTGGACCGATTCGACGAACTGAGCCTGCCGGGCTGGATGCTCAGTCTGCGCGGGATCGAATTTCATGGCGATATCCGCTTCCTGAAAGGCGGGCTGCTCTTTGCCGACCGGATCACCACCGTCAGCCCGACCTACGCCCGGGAAATCCTCACGCCGGCCGAGGGCCAGCAACTCGAGAGCGTGCTGCAGCATCGATCGGCCGATCTGTCAGGCATCGTCAACGGCATCGACGAAACCGTCTGGAATCCGGTCACCGATCGTGTCATCGCGGCCCGCTTTGACGCGCGTGACCTGTCGGGCAAGCTGGCCTGCAAGCGAGCGCTGCAGATCGAGACTGGCCTGCAGCGCAGCGATGATGCGCCGCTGATGGCCGTGGTCAGTCGGCTGTCGCATCAGAAGGGGCTTGATCTG
>JBILSK010000470.1:0-2921 GCA_044372165.1 Burkholderiaceae bacterium
GCACGAAGACCCTGCCACCCGGCGTGCAGGACACCCTGATGAAGCGCGCCCGCGACCTGGGCTTCCCCACCGACCAGATCGTGCCCACCCCGCACGGCACCTGAACAAAAAAGGGGGTCAGATCACAATTTCCGACCCCCCGCCTGCGCTCGCCAGAAAATGGGGGTCAGACCCCCATTTTCGCCACGCTCACTTCACCTTCACGCCCGCCTGCTCCATCAGCTTGCGCCAGGACACCAGCTCCTGCTGCAGGTAGCGCGCGTACTGAGCCGGCGTGGTCAGATCCGAGCGCGGCATGTTCTGGCGCGTCGCCAGGAACTCGACCGTCTGCGGACTGACCAGCCAGCGATTGAGCGCCGCATTGATGCGCTCCGTGAGCTCCGGGCTCATGCCTTTGGGCCCGAACAAGCCATAGGCGGGCGGCGCATCGAACACCAGCCCCTGCTCCTTCAGACTGGCTACATCCGTCATCTGGGGCAGCCGCACGAAGCCAGTCACGGCGATCGCTCGCAGCCGGCCCGACTGCACATACGGCAAGGCCGTGGCCGCGTCGGTCCATCCCACCTTCACTGCACCCGCCAGCATGTCCATCGGCACCTGCCCGACCGACTTGTAGGGAATGTGGTTGGTCTTCATGCCGGTCTGCTGCGCCACCGACTCCATGGCCAGATGGCCGCCCGAGGCCACGCCCCAGGTGCCATAGCTGATGGTCTCGCCGCGCGCCTTGGCGTAGTCGACCAGTTCCTTGACGGTCTTGGCCGGCACATCGGGCGTGACCAACAGCGCATTGCCCACCAGGCCGATACGACCGATGGGCGTGAGGTCATCGATCGGGTCGAAGCTCGGCTTGTCCATCATCAGCTTGTTGCCGACGATGGCCCCCGAGAAGGACACCAGCAAGGTCAGGCCATCGGCCGGCGCACGGGCGACCGCCTCGCCTGCCAGCATGCCGGTCGCCCCGGGCTTGTTCTCGACGATCACGGTCGTGCCCAGGTCCTTCGCCAGGAATTCGGCCATGTTGCGGGTAAAGATGTCCGAGCCCGAACCTGCCCCGCTGGGTATCACCAACCGCAGGGTCTTGCCCCCGGGCCAGGCGGCCGACTGGGCCACACCGACGCCCGGCACCGCCATCATCCCGGCCACAGTGGCCAGGCTGGCGATCACCGTGCGCCGCGGGCCGCTTGGCATGAGGACACGCGAGTCGCGCGCGCCGGCGCAGATGTCAGGGGCCTGGACATCCCCACGGATTCGGTCGGTCATGGTCGGTCTCCTTGTGACGACGGTGTTGCAGCGACGGTGTCACGATGCACGTCGCGGTCGATCGGTGCCGGCATTGTGCCTGCATCCGCAACCGTCGGCGCGTGCCGCTCCGTTATGCTGCATCGATGACCGCGACCACCTTCCCCGCCGCCCCCCCGGCTGATACGCCTTCCCGCGAACGACGCACGGTCGCGGTGGTCTCTACCGCACACGGCTGCTCGCACTTCTTTCATCTCATCGTCGCGCCGCTCTTTCCCTGGCTCAAGACCGAATTCGCCCTGAGCTATTCGGAGCTGGGCCTCCTGATGACGGTGTTCTTCGTGGTCTCGGGCATCGGCCAGGCACTGGCCGGCTTTGTGGTCGATCGATTCGGCGCGGTGCCGGTGATGCTCGCTGCGCTGAGCTCCTTCGTGGTCGCAACGCTGGTGCTCTCGATGGCCCCGAACTACACGGTGCTGATGCTGGGTTGCGTGTTTGCCGGCCTGGGCAATGCGCCTTTTCATCCGGTCGACTACTCCATCCTCAACGCGCGCATCTCGACCACCCGCCTGGCCCGCGCCTATGCCATGCACGGCATCGCCGGCAATCTCGGCTGGGCCCTGGCACCGGTCTTTCTGGTCGGCCTCACCGGGCTGGCCTCCTGGCGCATGGCGATCGCCTGCGCCGGCCTGCTCGCTGCCGCGGCCTGGCTCATGGTCTGGCTGCACCGCGAACTGCTGGCGGGCCAGCCGGTCGGCCTGCTGGGTATCGTTCACGCCGACCGCACCGCCACGCAGGCACACGGCGGCGACGCCTCGGCGCTGGCCTTCCTCAAGCTGCCCGCCGTGTGGATGAGCTTCGCCTTCTTTCTCACCTCGGCCCTGGGCTTCGGTGCGATCCAGACCTTCGGACCCGAAAGCGCGCGCATGCTGCACGATGTGCCCACCGCCTGGGTGGCGCTGTGCCTCACTGCCTTCATGCTGGCCAGTGCCGCCGGCACGCTGATCGGCGGCTTCGTCGCAGGCGATCCCGCCAAGGCCGAACAGACGGTCGCGATCGGCTACACGGTGGCCGCGACGGTCTCGCTGGTGATCGCGTTTTCTTCAGCACCGGGATGGATGGTGCCGGCCCTGTTTGCCGTGATGGGCTTCGGCGCAGGCACAGCCGGCCCGGCCCGCGACCTGCTGGTTCGACGCGCCAGCCCGCCGGGCGCCACCGGTCGGGTCTACGGCATGGTGTACTCGGGCCTGGACACAGGCTTGGCCATTTCACCCGCCCTGTTCGGTGCGCTGATGGACCGCGGCTGGCCGGCCGCGGTCTGGACCGGCATCGCCCTCTTCCAGGTCCTGCTGATCGCGAATGCGCTCAGCGTCTCGCGCGTGAGCCGCCCCGCCACCGCTTGAGCACGACGCCCCGGAACGACGCTCAGTGCGCCGCCCGCGCCTCGACCCGCCGACGCTCAGCCTTGACCCAGGCCGCAATCTCGCGGCCAAACGGCCCTTCGGCCTGCAGCGCGTCGACATCGATGTCCTCCTCGATGTACTGCAGGCGCAGCACGTCATGGCCGTCATCGAAGAGCGGCGACAAGCCGGCATAGAAGAAGCCCAGACGCTCGGCTTCGACGCAGGCCGCCGGGCAACCCGGGTCATCGAGCCGCAGGCCCAGGAAGATCACCCGTGCGC
>JBILSK010000471.1:0-2920 GCA_044372165.1 Burkholderiaceae bacterium
AGATCCCTCTTGCCGCACGCTTCCGGACCCTTGCCGAGCACCCCGCGATGCGGGCGCTGACCCATCACAACCTTGAGGAATAGAGATTCATGGCAGATCGAAAGGCAGTTCTGGTGATCGGCGCCGGTGATGCAACCGGTGGCGCGATTGCACGCCGCTTTGCACGCGAAGGCTATGTGGCCTGTGTCACCCGCCGACAGGCCGACAAGCTCGCTCCCCTGGTGGACCAGATTCGCGCCGAGGGCGGCGAAGCCCATGCCTTCGGCAGCGACGCACGCAAGGAAGAAGCCATGGTCTCGCTGTTCGAGACCATCGAGCGCGACATCGCGCCCATCGAGGTGGCGGTGTTCAACATCGGTGCCAACGTGAATTTCCCCATCACCGAGACCACCTCACGGGTCTATTTCAAGGTCTGGGAGATGGCCTGCTTCAGTGGCTTCCTGATGGGCCGGGAAGCAGCGAAAGTGATGCTGACGCGAGGCCGAGGCACCATCATCTTCACCGGGGCCACTGCCAGTCTTCGTGGCCGCGAAGGCTTTTCCGCCTTTGCGGGTGCCAAGCACGCCTTGCGCGCACTGGCCCAGAGCATGGCGCGCGAACTCTGGCCGAAGAACATCCATGTGGCGCACACCGTCATCGACGGCGCCATCGACACGGAATGGATTCGCAGCAACTTTCCGGAGCGCTACGCGCTGAAGGATCAACAGGGCATCATCAACCCTGACAGCATCGCCGACGCCTACTGGCAGATTCACCGGCAACCCCGCGATGCCTGGTCGCACGAGACCGAGTTGCGGCCCTGGATGGAGCGCTGGTGAGTCGCCCGCCGTGTTGATCACAGCCCCCGCGCCATTCCCTCTAGACCCCTTCTTTTTCGGAGCCCGCTCATGTCCACCGTGAACGTCGAGTTTCTGTTCGATTTCGGCAGCCCCAACGCCTATCTGTGCCACAAGGTCATCCCATCGATCGAAGCCCGCACGGGTGCGGTCTTCGAGTACGTGCCCATCCTGCTGGGTGGCCTGTTCAAGCTCGCCAACAATCGCTCCCCCGGTGAAGCCTTTGCCGACATCCCCAACAAGCAGGCCTACAACCGCCTGGAACTCGAGCGATTTGTCGCCCGTCACGGATTGAACCGCTATCGCTTCAACCCGTTTTTCCCGGTGAACACGCTGAAGATCATGCGCGGTGCCTGCGCAGCACAGGATCTGGGGTGCT
The DNA here is from genome assembly GCA_044372165.1 of Burkholderiaceae bacterium. Lineage (GTDB taxonomy): Bacteria > Pseudomonadota > Gammaproteobacteria > Burkholderiales > Burkholderiaceae_E > UBA4615. The sequence goes on from JBILSK010000471.1 coordinate 1,216, forward strand.
TTGCCCGCTATGTCGAGGTGGTCTACCCGGCCATGTGGGAAGACGGCAGGAACATGAGCGACGACGCGGTGATCGCGGCCACCCTGGCCGAGGGCGGCCTCGATGGCGAGAAAATCATCACGGTCTCGCAGCAACCCGAGGTCAAGGCCCGTCTGGTGCAGAACACCCAATCGGCTCATGACCGCGGTGCCTTCGGCTCGCCGAGCTTCTTCATCGGTCAGGAACTGTGGTTTGGCAAGGATCGCCTGCGGGATGTCGAAGACGAGATCGTGCGCCTCGCAAAGGATTGAGACCATGACTGCCCCGGACACCTCGCCGCCTGCCGAAGCGCTCAGCTGGCACACCTCGGCCTGCAACCTGTGCTACATCAATTGCGGCGTCGAACTCGGGGTGTCGGGCACCGGTTCGAGCGCGCGCCTGGTCAAGGTGCGCGGCGACCGGAACAATCCGCGTTCGCAGGGCTACCTGTGCAACAAGGCTCAGTCCATTGCCCGCTATGTGCATCACCCTGATCGGCTCACCTCGCCCTTGCGACGCCGCGCCGACGGCACGCATGAAGCCATAAGCTGGGACACCGCGATCCGCGAGATCGCGCAGCGCCTGCAGGCGGTGGTCAACACCCACGGCGGCACCTCGGTGGCGCTGGTCGGCGGCGGTGGGCAAGGCAATCATGCCGGCGGCAGCTACGGCATCGGCCTGTTGCGCGCGCTGGGTTCGCGCACAGTCTTCAATGCACTGTCGCAGGAAAAGACCGGCGATTTCTGGCTCAACGGCCACCTCTTCGGCTCGCAGCAGTGCCACACCGCCGAAGACATCCATCACTGCGATCTGCTGCTGGTGATCGGCGCCAACCCTCGGCTGGCCCACGGTTTTACCAATGCGCGCGATCAGCTGAACGGCCTGCGCAAGGACCCCAACCGCACGCTGATCGTCATCGATCCGCGTCGCACCGAAACCGCAGAAGCTGCCGATCTGCACATCGCGCTGCGCCCGGGCACTGATGCCTTTCTGCTCGGCGCCTTGCTGGCCGAACTGAATCGCCGTGAGGCCTTTGACGAAGCCTTCCTGGCCGAGCACACCCTGGGCGCCGATGAAGTGAAGGCCGTGCTGGCGCACGTGCCCGTCAGCGATTGGCTGGCTGCCGCTGACGTGTCCTCGGCCGATTTCCAGCTGCTGGTTCAACACGTGATGGCCGCGCGCGCCATGGTGGTTCGGGTCGAACTGGGCATCCAGCAGGGACTGAATTCGACCCTGAATTCCTACCTGGAAAAGCTGCTGTTCCTGATGACCGGCCACTTTGGCCGTCCCGGCACGCACCTGCTGCACAGCTGGCTCGTTCCGCTGTGGGGCAACACGCCCGGTGCACGACACTTCGCCACCGAAGCCGAGGTGATCGGTGGCCTGTTGTCCCCGAATGTGCTGCCGGACGCCATCCTGAGCGAGCACCCCGACCGGCTGCGCGCGCTCTGGGTGGACAGCGCCAATCCGGTGAACACCGCCGCCGATACCGGCCGCGTCCTGCAGGCGATGCGCGCACTGGACCTGATGGTGGTGGTCGACGTGGCCTTCACCGAAACCGCCGCGCAGGCCGACTATGTGCTGCCGGCTTCGTCGCAATACGAGAAGTGCGAGTTCACGCTGTTCAATTTCGAGGCGCCGACCAACTATTTCCATGTCCGAGCGCCCGTGCTGGCGCCGCTCGCCG
>JBILSK010000472.1:0-2919 GCA_044372165.1 Burkholderiaceae bacterium
ATCGGCGGCTTGACCATCTCGTCGGTGTTGAAGCCCAGCGACACATCGGCGAGATCCAGCCCGTGGTCCTTCATCATGCCGATGGCCGTCAGCGCATCCCCGAACTGGATGCCCTGAGGATGCAGGTCGTCCACGCCCAGTCGCATGGTGAGGGGGTATTTTTCGGGCCAGACTGCCCGCACCGCATCCAGCGCTTCCAGATGAAAGCGCGCACGGTTCTCGACTGACCCACCGTACTGATCGGTGCGCTGATTGGCCAGCGGCGAAAAAAAGCTCGCCCCCAGGTAGCCGTGCGCGTAGTGCATCTCCAGCCACTGGTAGCCTGCCTCCAGCGCCCGCACGGCCGCCTCGGCATAAGCGCGATGCAGCCCCTTGATCTCGTCGACCGTCAGCGCGTGGACCGGGTAGATGTGTCCGCCCCCACCGTACGGAATGGCCGAGGGCGCCACGCACGTCCAGCCGTCCGGATCATCGGGCGGCAGCTGCTTCTTGGTCCGATCGGCGTTGGTGCCGCGATGGGGCGGCAATTCGCTGCCCTTGCGCCCGGTGTGACCGAGCTGGATCGCGGGCACCGCGCCCATGCGCTTGATGATCGCGGCCACCCGGGCATGCCCCTCGATCTGCGCGTCATTCCAGATGCCGGCACAGGAGGTGGTGGTGCGACCATCGGGCGTGATCGCCATCTGCTCGCCGAACACCAGCGCGAATCCACCGGCCGCACGCGCGCCCAGATAGCTCACGTGGTAGTCATCGAGCAGGCCGTCGACCGAGTTGTACATGGTCATCGGCGACATCACGATGCGGTTGCGCAACGTGACGCCCTTGAGCGTGAACGGACTGAACAGATCGGGCATGGGGCGCAGCCTGGGCGGCAAGAAATGCGAGGACCGCCACGCTATCATCGGCACGAACATGACAAGGAGACAGAGATGGCCCAGAGCGCCGGAAACGGTACCGTCCTGCTGGAGATGGATGCACGCGGTGTCGCCACCGTCACGCTGAATCGCCCGCAGGTGAACAACGCCTACAACGGCGACCTGCTGCGCGGCCTGCACGAGGTCATGGACCAGCTCGGCACCACGGCCGGCCTGCGCATGGTGGTGCTCAAGGGCCGCGGCAAGCACTTTCAGGCCGGCGCGGACCTCGCCTGGATCCGCAGCATGGCGAGCGAGAACCCGCAGGCCAACCTCGACGTATCGCGCCTGACCGCCGAGGCGGTGCGCCGCCTGGACCTCACACCCGTGCCCACGCTTGCGCTGATCCAGGGCGGCTGCTTTGGCGGCGGCGTGGGGGTGGCAGCAGCCTGCGATGTCGTGGTCGCTGCCGACGACGCCGTCTTCGCGATCACCGAAACCCGCTGGGGCCTGATGCCCGGCATCATCATTCCGCACCTGTGCCGGGCCATCGGCGTACGCCAGGTGCGGCGCTATGCGCAGTCGGGCGAGCGCTTCGATGCGCGGCGCGCCCAGGCCATCGGCCTGGCCCATGAGGTCTGCCCGCTCGCAGAGCTTGAGACGGTCGGCGAGCGCATCGTCGACGCGATGCTGATGAACGCCCCTGGCTCGACTGCGGCCACCAAGGCGCGCACGCTGCAGCATGTGGAGGCCGCGATGACCGATGCTCTGTTCGCCGAACTGGTTGACGAGCACGCGCGCTTTCGCCAGCAGACCGAAGCCCGCGAAGGCACGGCCGCCTTTCTCGAGAAACGCGCGCCGAGCTGGTATCCCGGTTCGGCCCGATAAGCGCGATCCCCTTTCGACCTTTTGCCACCCGCTCTCCCGGCCCCCGCACCCATGACGCACGCGCCCATCGCCCTCTACAGCTGGAACACCCCGAACGGCCGCAAGATCAGTGTGGCCCTCGAAGAAATGGGCCTGCCCTACACGGTCCACCCCATCGACATCACTCAGGGCGCCCAGTTCCAGCCCGAGTTCCTGAGCATCAGCCCCAACAACCGGATCCCCGCGATCGTCGACCCTGAAGGGCCGGACGGTACGCCGATCAGCGTGTTCGAGTCCGGTGCCATCCTGCTGTATCTGGCCGACAAGACCGGACAGTTCCTGCCAGGCGATGCACGGCGCCGGGTGGCCGCGCTCGAATGGCTGATGTGGCAGATGGGCGGCTTCGGGCCGATGCCGGGGCAGGTGCATCACTTTCTGGGCGTGAAGGATCCGCAGGACCAGCGCTACGGTCTCGAGCGCTACAGCACCGAGACGCGGCGCCTGTACGGCGTGATGGACAGGCGGCTTGCCAACCACGAATTCTTTGCCGATGAGCCGTCGATTGCGGACTTCGCGATCCTGGGCTGGGTCTGGCGCCACGAACGGCATCGGGTCGACCTGGCGGCGTTTGCGAATGTGAAGCGCTGGTACGAGGCCATGATGGCGCGCCCGGCGGTCAAGCGCGGCTTCGAGGTGGCCCTGTCATGAACTGTGCGCCGCATCACGACGCCGCCCTTCGCGCGCTCAGGGAATGTGACTTCAGGCATCGCTGTCGGCAAGCACACGCCTGACCATTCGGGGGTGAATGCCCCGACCGCCCGAGCTGCCGCCTCCGCAAGCCAATCGACGCCATCCCGCAGTTTCGGTCTGGATGTCATTCGCGCCGCCTCGATGCTGGCAGTGATCTTCGGCCACAGTCGATTGGTCCTGGACCCGCAGGCCTCCACCATGCCACTGGGTCTCATCGATCCCGTGACGGCCTTTTTCGTGCTGAGCGGGTTTCTGATCGGGCGGATGCTGATTCGCAGCCTGGAGGCCGCGCCAACGCTGCGCACCCTCATGGCGTTTCTGATGCTCCGCTGGCTCAGAACCCTGCCAGCCTATTTCGGCGCACTCGCCCTGATTGGCCTGGCCTGGACGGTCCTGGTCCGCCAACCCCTGCCGGCAGGCTGGAGCGGCTTCCTCTGGTTCGGGCAGA
>JBILSK010000473.1:0-2917 GCA_044372165.1 Burkholderiaceae bacterium
CCGACGCGATGATGCGGTCGGGTTCGTGCAGGAAGGGGTCAGGTGCCGGGCCTGAGAGCAGGGCTGCGAGCGCGGCGGCAGCCTCGCGTCGCTCGCGCGCGCACTCGGCTTCTTCCTGTCGGGCGAGGAAATCCTCGTAGGGCCAGGTCGCCCACTGCGTGACCACCTCGACTTCGAAGCGGTGCTTCTGCTCGGGATCGAGTCGCTCGGGATCCACGCCTTCGCCTTCGGCCAGGATGGCCTTGATGGCCTGCGAGGCGCCGCGAGTGTGAAACAGCAGCCCCCGGGCGGCCAGCGAGCGCGCGGCGATGGTCACATCGCCATCGCTCATCGTCATCAGGTGCAGGTTCACCAGGCCCAGCATGCTGCGCAGGGCCCGTTCGAGATCGGCCCTGAGGTTCTGCGTGCCGAGGATGTCGGCGATCTTGCGGATGGCTCGTGCACCTTCCTTGAGCATGGACGCCTGCTGCTCCGGGTCGATGACACCGGAGGCAATGCCGTGTCGCCAGGCGCGTTCGAAAAGCGAGCGCGAGTCTCGGTGTGCGATCCAGTTCACAGCACGTCGTCCTCATCGTCCTCGTCGACGGGGGCGGCGGCGATCGGTGTCGGGGCGACAGCGCGTTCGGCCTCGGCCAGTGCGCGACGATGAGCGAGCCTCAGGATCTCCAGCACTTCCCGGAAGATCTCGTAGTGCTCGCAACGCAGGCGCCAACCCAGCTCCTTCCAGTCGCCGTCCTCGGCTTCGGTCAAGCGAATGATGTCGCGACGCACGAAGCTGTCGGGGTCACCCAGTGTCAGGTCTTCGTTGTCTTCAGGCAGCTCGCTGAAATCGGCGCCATCCAGCTCGGAATACGTGCCGTTGCGAAAGAAGAATTCAAGTTCGGCGTGGCGATGGGAGAAGTAGTCGGCCAGTGCCTTGACGCCCGCTTCGCTGGCACCGAGCGCTTCGATGAACGGGTCCGGGTCGGCGTCTTCTCGAAACAGCACGCCGTTGATCATGCCGCGCAGGGCCTCGTGCGTTCGGTCGCGGTAATTGCTCTCGAGCGCCACGGCCGCTGCAAACTGCGTCGGTGTGATCAGTTCGCTGATGAGCGACGGGCGCGAGGGGTCGTGTTCGCGCAAGATGGCGACCACGTCTCGCGGGGGCAGCTGGTCAATGACCCGGGCCAGGGCCGTGTCGCCTTCCTGATCGGCCACGGTGGCCAGGGCTCGCTCGGCACTGTCGATATTGCCCTCGTAGACCATGCCCTCGACGAGCTTCACCAGGGGGTGGGTCATTCGCTGCTCCTTCGATCGAAGCCGTGCTGCTCGAGGTAATCGTCGGTGGCGTCCGCATCGACGCGCGGCAGGTCTTCGCCCTCGTCCTTGAAGCCGTCGTCGTCTGCGCCTGAGTCTTCGTCGTCTTCTTCCTGGGGCGCATGAACCGTGGTGTCCACCCCCATCGAATGCAGGTACTCGAGTCCCACCGATGTCGCGAGGAAGTCCTCGCCCTGTTCATGCGTGCGCACCTGCACGACCAGCGGCTCGGCCCAGCCCGCGATGCTCAGTTCATCGAGGAGGTCGGTCCAGGCCGGAAACTCGCCCGGGCAGCCCGCCAGCAGTTCCTCGAGTACCGGCCCGCGACCGCGCGCGAAGGTGAAGGCGCCGTGAAAGACCGGGGCGACCAGTTCGGGACAGACATCGATCATCGGCAGCAAGGCGGTCAACTCGCGACGCTTGTCACGCAGGCGCTTTTGCAGCACGTCCTTGCCATCGGTGTCATGGCGCAGGTCGTCGAGTTCCGCACCGTAGCTTTGCGAGAGATCCTGGAAGTAGTCGGACAAGGTCATGAGAGGTCATCCAGATAAGCGCGGAACATGGCTTCGGCCACCTGAGCCGGGTTGTCCAGCAGATGCTTGCGGCGGCGTTCGTCATGACCCTGGCGGCGCACAGGATCGCTCAGCAACTCGAAGGCTGCCTGTGCTTCTCGAAACAGGGTGGCGGCATCGGGCGAGGGATTGCGGTCCGGGTGATACGTGGCGGCCTTGCGGCGAAAGGCAAGACGGATGTCGGCATCGGACGCGGAGGTCGGGATGCCGAGCACGTCATAAGGGTCGGCTGGGGGGGTCTGCACGGCGCTTGAAGCGGGAGGGGCGGGAACACGGCGCAGGATAGCCGAAAGAGTGGGGTGGCCATCAGGGCCTGCCACCGTCTAGGATCCGGCCATGCGCGTGCTGATCGTTCACACCAATTTCCCGGGGCAATTCGTTCATGTCGCCCGTGCCCTGGCCGATGACCCTCGTCACGATGTGGTGGGGGTGGGCGACGCCGGCAACCTGAAAGGACGCCCCGAGGTCCACCCGCGCGTACGGCGCATCGGCTATGAATCGCCGCCTGCAGCGGACAGCTCGATTCACCCGTATCTGCGCGACACCGACCGGCACGTGCGGCGTGGCCAGGCGGTGTTGCGAGTGCTGCTGCAACTGAAGTCGGCCGGGTGGGCGCCCGAGCTGATCCTGGCCCATCCGGGGTGGGGCGAGGGTCTGTTTCTGAAGGAGGCCTTTCCCGAGGCGCGCGTGGTGCAGTACTTCGAGTACTACTACGGCTCGCCCGGTGGAGACGTGGCCTTCGATCCGGAGTTTGCCGCCACCCTGGATGATTTCGCGCGGGTGCGCATCAAGAACTCGACGCAGCTGGTGAGCCTGATGGGCAGCGATCTGGGGATCTCGCCAACCGTCTGGCAGAAGTCGTGTTTCCCGGAGTTGCTTCAGCCGCGCCTGCAGGTGGCGCATGAAGGGGTGGATACCGACTTGGTGAAGCCGGACCCCCTGGCCTGGGTGCGGGTGAAGGACCGCGTGTTCAGACTGGGCGACGAGCTGGTGACCTATGTGGCACGCAACCTGGAGCCCTATCGGGGCTTTCACAGTTTCATGCGCTC
>JBILSK010000474.1:0-2911 GCA_044372165.1 Burkholderiaceae bacterium
GGGCGACTACAACCCGGTGCACGCCGACCCCGCCGTGGCGCGGTCGGCCGGCTTCGAGCGCCCCATCCTGCACGGCCTGTGCTCGTTTGGCGTGACCGGCTGGATGCTGGTGCGCGGCCTGTGCGGTGGCGATGGCAGCAAACTCAAGGCAATCGGCACACGCTTTTCCTCGCCGGTCTACCCGGGCGAGACCCTGCGCGTGGAGGTCTGGCGCACCGGCAGCGCGGTGCAGTTTCGCACCCGTGTGGTCGAGCGTGACATCGTCGTGCTCAGCCATGGCACGGCGACGCTCGCCTGATCGCCTTGATCGTCTGCCTCGGGTGATCGCCCGGGGGCGAACCCGGCGGCGTTTCGCCGGGAGAATGGTCTTCGTCGGCTAGAATGCCGGGGTTTGACCAGACATCCTCACACTGCTCCAGAAAAGGGAAGGACACCGACATGAGCAACATGCTGAAAGACAAGGTGGTGATCGTCACGGGCGCAGGCCGTGGCATCGGTCGCGATTTCGCGCTGTGCATGGCCGCGCAAGGCGCCAAGGTGGTGGTGAACGATCCGGGCGTCGGCGCCGATGGCCTGGGTCACGATGACGGTCCGGCCGCCCAAGTGGTCGAAGAGATTCGCAAGGCAGGTGGCCAGGCGGTCGCGAACACCGACAGCGTCGCCGAGTGGGAGTCGGCCAACCGGATCGTGAAGACCGCGGTCGACGCCTTCGGCACGGTGCATGCCGTGGTGAACAACGCCGGCATCCTGCGCGACCGCATCTTTCACAACATGTCGGTCGAGGAGTGGCACGCGGTCATCAACGTGCACCTGCACGGCTCGTTCTACATGTCCAAGGCCGTGGCATCGATCTTCAAGAGCGAGGAGCGGGGCGCCTTCGTGCACATGACCTCGACCTCGGGTCTGATCGGCAACTTCGGCCAGGCGAACTACGCGGCCGCCAAGCTGGGCATCGTCGGCCTGTCCAAGTCGATCGCACTGGACATGGCGCGCTACAACGTGCGCTCCAATTGCATCTCGCCCTTCGCCTGGAGCCGTCTGATCGGCACGATTCCGTCGGACACGCCCGAGCAGCAGGAGCGCCTGTCGCGCATCAAGACCATGGAAACCGCGAAGATCGCCCCGCTGGCGGCCTTCCTGGTGAGCGATTCCAGCAAGGTCAGCGGGCAGATCTTCGGTGTGCGCGCCAACGAGATCTTCCTGATGGGTCAGAGCCGTCCGATCCGCTCGGTGCATCGCTCCGAGGGCTGGACCCCCGAGACCATCGGTTCGCACGCCATCCCGGCGTTGTCGGCGAGCTTCTACCCGCTCGAGCGTTCGGGCGACGTGTTCAACTGGGACCCGATCTGAGTTGAACGATCATCCGGCAGCGGGGGCGGTCGCTGCGCTGTGGCGCGGCGCTGGGTTGCCGGACGATGCCCTGGGCAGCCTGCAGCTGATCGGCACCGATCCGGTCCTGCCGTCCTCGTTTCGGGTCGGCACGGCCGCGCAGATCAGCCTGGCCTGTGCCGCGCAGGCGGCCAACCTGATTCGCCAGGATCGATGCGGACGTAGCCAGACGGTCGCGGTGGCCGCCGCTGACGCCGCCTTCGAGGCCTGCGGCTGGTTCTCGGTCGACGGTGTCGTGCCCGAGGTCTGGGACCCGATCGCAGGCCTGTATCGGTGCGCGCAGGGCGGCTGGGTTCGCCTGCACACCAACTTCAGCCATCACCGCGACGGCGTACTGCGCCTGCTCGGCTTGCCCGAGGGGCCCGAGACCTCGCGCGAGACTGTCGCCCATGCACTGACCGATTGGCACGCCGAGGCCTTTGAATCGGCCGCCGCGCAGCAGGCGCTGTGCGTGTCGGCGCTTCGCAGCCTGGAGGAGTGGGACGCACACCCCCAGGGCCAGGCCGTGGCCAGGCTGGAACCGGTCTCGATTCGGCGCATCGGTGACGCGCCGCCGCGTCCGCTGGACCGCCTGGGTGCCCTGTCTGCCACGGCAAGGCCGCTGGCCGGGCTGCGCATGCTGGACCTGACCCGCATCCTGGCCGGACCGACCGCAGGTCGCACGCTTGCCGCCTGGGGCGCGGACGTGCTGCTGCTCAATGCGCCGCATCTGCCGAACATCGCAGCGATTGCGGAGACCAGCCGCGGCAAGCTCTCCGCCCATCTGGATGTGCGCAGCAACGCAGGCCGCCAGACCCTGTGGTCCTTGCTGGGCGACGCCGACGTCTTTGCGCAGGGCTATCGCCCGGGCGGACTGGCTGAGCTCGGTTTCAGCACCCAGACGATCGCCGAGCGCACACCGGGCGTGGTCTGCGTGAGCCTGAGCGCCTACGGGCCGATCGGCCCCTGGGCCTCGCGCCGTGGCTTCGACTCGCTGGTACAGACCGCCAGCGGCTTCAATCATGCCGAAGCGGCGGCCTGCGGCAGCGACACCCCACGGCCCTTGCCGGTGCAGATCCTCGATATCGCGTCCGGGTGGTTGATGGCCTTTGGCGCGCTGGCCGCACTGCGCCGGCAGTCGATCGAAGGCGGAACCTGGCAGGTCGAGGTCTCGCTGGCCGGCACCGGGCACTGGCTGAGGCAGTTGGGCCGGGTGGCAGACGGATTCTCGGTGAAGCGCCCAGACCTGTCGGCGCGGGCGCAAGCGGTCGACTCCGGCTTTGGCGCGCTGCGGGCCTTGCCGTGTGCGGCGCAGTTCAGTCAGACCCCCGCCCGCTGGACGCGGCCTTCGATGCCGCCCGGCACGCACCCCGCGCGCTGGCCGCAGCGCGGAATCGACTGACGCGCAGGCTCAGGGCTTGCGGCGCGCCGTCGCAGCTGGCGCGACGCGCGTGCGCGAGAAGGTATCGAGCACCCGGTTGAAGCGATCCGGCTCGTCGGCGAACAGGGCGTGTCCCGCCTCTTCGAAGAGTTCGACCTGCGT
>JBILSK010000475.1:0-2907 GCA_044372165.1 Burkholderiaceae bacterium
CGACCTGATTTCCAAAGAGCCGTCGATCGAGGAGGTCGACGAGTTTCTGAGCCACTTCGACGGCATGATGCAGCAGCCGTTGGTGCTGCACTGAGCGTCGGGGATCTGCGTCGGGTCGCTTCGGTCGAGCACCTCGAACGGCCCGAAGTGCTCCCTGGCCCCCCTCAGCGGTTGACGTGGTCGCGGGTGAAACCGGCGAGCTGCTTGTAGCGCACCGAGATCGCCTCGAGCTCGGCACGGGGGATCACGTCGTTGATGTCGCGGAACCCATCGGGTGCGCGCTTCTCTGCCAGGTCCATGACATGGTCGGGCCCGCCTGCCCGGTTGCCGAGCACGATGTTGCCGGTGGCCTCTCTGCGAGCGTCTTCGTACCGGGCAAAGGCCTGCGCCGGGTCGGTCGTCTGCTTGCCGAAACCACCGCGCACGAGTGCGTCGGTCATGGCCTCGGCATCCAGAATGCTTTGTGAGGCGCCGTTGCTGCCGATCGGGTACATCGGGTGCGCGGCGTCCCCAAGCAGGGTGACGCGCCCGTGTGTCCACCTGGGCAGAGGATCTCGGTCGGCCATCGGGTACTCGAAGATGGCATCGGTGGCATCGATCAGCGCCGGGATGTCCAGCCAGTCGAAGTGCCAGTTCGCGAAAGGCTCGCGAAACACGGAAGCATCCACCCGCCGGCTCCAGTCCTGACGCGGCGGGGTGTCGCCCGGCACGCCCAGCTCGGCGATCCAGTTGATCAGTGAGCGGCCACTGTCGGCCGTCTGGCGAGAGATCGGGTAGCAGACGAACTTCTGCTGCTTGTGACCCGCCAGGAACATGGTCCGCCCACCCAGAAAGTGCTCGCCTTCGGTACAACCCCGCCAGAGCATGCGCCCGGAAAAGCGCGGCAGGCCTTCATGTGGGTAGAAGCTGCGCCGGATCACCGAATGAACGCCGTCGGCGCCGATCACGGCGCGTGCGCGCATCGGCGCGCGTGCCGTCCCGTGCGCGTCGGCAAAGTGCAGCAGGACCGAATCGCCCTGATCTTCGAAGCGGGTCAGGGCATGACCGACCCGCACCGCCTCAGGCCCCAGTCTCTCGAGCACCGCTCGAAACAGGAGCATCTGCAGCTCGCCGCGGTGGATCGAGAACTGCGGATAGGCATAGCCCGCGCCGATGCCGCGCGGTTCGGTCCAGATCAGCTGACCGTGACGGTTGTAGTAGGACAGGGCCTCGGTTTCGATGGCGGTGTCCGCGAGCACGGGTTGCAGGCCGAGTTGGGCCAGCACCCGCACCGAATGCGGCAGCAGATTGATGCCCACACCCAGCGGTCGAAGCGCGTCGACGGCTTCGAAGACCGTGCAGCGGATGCCGGCCTGATGCAGCGCCAGGGCGGTCGCCAGGCCGCCTATGCCTGCGCCGATGATGGCAAGGTCGAGGGTGGGTTCGGATGTCTGGCTCATGGGGGTCACGGCGGGGTCGGAACGGGCGGGATGCCGGATAGCCTTGCGGCATGCAGGGCTGATTATCGCTCAGGTGCGGCAGGCTAGAATCAGCCATTCGGCCAGGCCAGATGGCCGACCCTGATTGGCCCCTCAGGCCCCTTGGTTCTGTCAAAGTTCGTTCATCCCGGCCAGCCGCCCTTCACAGCGAGCCCCCGCATGCCACGCATCGTCTTCATCCTGCCCGACCAGTCCCAGCACACCGTCACGGTGCGCGAGGGCACCAGCGTCATGCGGGCAGCGGTGGACGCCGACATGCCGGGCATCGTCGGCGAATGCGGCGGCTCTGCCAGCTGCGGCACCTGTCATGTGTGGGTGGACCCGGCCTGGGCCGACCGCTTGTCCGTACCCGACGAGGTCGAACTCGACATGCTCGATTTCGTCGAAGCCGAGCTGCGCTTGGGCAGCCGGCTGGCCTGCCAGATCGTGATGCACGCCGATCTCGACGGCCTGCGGATCGACATACCGCCGCTGGAACGGTGAGTCGGAGTGCCGGCATGTTGGTCGGGAAACCCCCCTTGCGGCATGCCGCGATACAGTAGGCCCATGCGAACGCCTCTTTCAGTGAAGATAGCGCGCAGCCTGCGTGCCGTTCATCTCGTGCCTGTCAGGTGTTATGGCGCGGCGGTTGCGCTCGTTCTGGGCATCGGCCTGGGCCTGCATGCGGGCGATGCTCTCGCGCAAAAGCGCTCTCAAGGCTCGGGCATGACGCCCGCCTATGCTCCGGCCACCGCCTCCTTCCCGAGCTCAGCCTCGCAATCTGGTGACGCGGTTACCCAGGCGCCGCAGCCCGGCGCGGCGGGTGCAAGCAGCACGCCCGGCGCATCGACCCTGGCCCCAATCGACTCGCCCGAATCTGAGGTGCCGGTGCGCCGCCCAGGCCTGTGGCAGATCACGATGCAGATCGCCGGTGCGCAGCCGCAATCGGTGCGTCACTGCGTGGACGCTCGCACCGATCTGCCGATGCAGCTGCTGGGGCATGACGACGCCCGAGCGTGCTCGCGACGCACGATGCGCCGCGACGGCGATCGCTACCTGGGTGAATTCGAGTGCGCGTTGGGCGCCTCGACCACGCGCACTCGCACGAGCTTCGAAGGCGATTTCAAGACCGCCTATCGCGGCCAGATCGACAGCCGCGTCGAGCCGCCGATGGCGGGCGTCACGCAAAGCCGGGTCAGCATCACGGCCCGATGGTCGGGTGCCTGCCCGACCGGCTGGAAGCCGGGCGACATGGACGTGGCCGGGATGGGCCGGGTGAACATCGCCGACATGCAGTCGATGCGGGCGCAGAAGTCGAAGTAGTCGATGGGGGTGATGCCGGAGCCTTGCGCGGCTCAGCTCGCGCGCAACGATCTCCTGCCTCTGCCGCTGCTCTGCTCAGCCCTCGCCACGCAGCCGGGCCACCTGCTCGGCCACACGCTGCCCCGGG
>JBILSK010000476.1:0-2900 GCA_044372165.1 Burkholderiaceae bacterium
TCGACCTCAAATGAACGGGCAGTTCACCCCTTATGTGGGCGATGACGCGCGTATCGACATTGCCTTGGAGGCGCTTGCACCCTGATCGGACATCGAGACGGGCTGGGCGTCGGCTGTACGCTGCCCAGCCTCCTCCGCCTGAATCAGGGTCTCCAGGTGCTGCTCCCTCACGCCGTACAGCGCCTTGAGCTCGGCCACCTGCGCCAGCACCGCGGCGCGCTGTGCCTGCGTCAAGGCAGCCGCACGCCGCACTGCCAGCACCATCTTGTTCTTGCCGGTGTGCTCGGGCGAGATGAACTCGAACACCTGCGTGTCATAGCCCTGCGCCTGCAACAGCAGCGCCCGCAGGCTGTCGGTCAGCATCTCGGCCTGTTCGGTCATGTGGATGCCATGGCGCAGCATGGGTGCCAGTACCGCTGGCGCATTCATCTGCGGGCGCAGCTGCTTGTGGCAGCAGGGCGAGCACAGGATGATCTCGGCGCCAGCCCGGATGCCGTGGTGCATCGCGATATCGGTGGCGATGTCGCAGGCGTGCAGCGCAATCATGATGTCGAGCGAACCTTCGAGCGCGAACTGGCCAATATCGCCGGCGGCAAAGCCCAGCCCCTGCAGGCCCAGTCGCGCCACCGCGGCATTGCACAGCGCAGATAGCTCGGCGCGCAATTCCACCCCGGTGACCGCAGGCACTCTGTCGGCAGACTGCAGCACGTGGTGCACCGCGAAAGTCAGATAGCCCTTTCCCGCGCCGAAATCCAGCACGGTCACAGGCAGCTTCGGATCACGCAGGGCCAGCCGTGATTGCGCGATCGCGTGCTCGAGGATCTCGACGAACTTGTTGATCTGGCGCCACTTGCGCGCCATGGCGGGCACCAACCGATGCTGGCTGTCAGTGACGCCCAGTTCAGCCAGGAAGGGCGTGTCAAGCGACAGCGCACGGTGTCGGGTGCGGTCGTGACTCGCCTGCTGCACAGGCAATACCGGGGCACCAACAGGCGCAGACAGCTTGCCGATACGCAACCCCCATCGGCCCTTCCTGCTCAGTGCCAGTTGAATGTCATGACTGCGCGTTACCAGATGAGCGTGCTGAAACGGCGACTCGAGCAGGTCTCGAATTGACTGCAGAGCCACCGCGGTCGGCAGGTTCTTGGTGATGTCGCGCGTGCGGTAGCGCCACAGCAGTGACAGGTGCTCCTCGCCGCGCAAGACCAGCGGGCGCACCAGGAGCTTGTCCAGACCGGGCTCGGAGTTCTGCGGCCGGGACAGGGCAAGGCTCACGAAACTGTCGTCGAGCAGGCAGTCCTGCAGACGGGCAATGAATCTTTCAGGCTCGGTGGCACGGGGCAGTGGCGATGCGGTCATCGGACTATTCTGCCTCCAATGGCGCGTTGGGCTGCGCGGCACGCTCGGCGCGTCTCGCGCCAGGCTGCGCCGACTGCGCCAGGGCACGAAGCGGATCGGAGCCAGGTGCTGCGATAGACGAGGTGCAACGCACAGGAAAACGTGTCGCTCGGCGTGCGGTAATGTGTCGGGTGAGTGACAGTCAAACATTCAAAACGAGGACATCGTGAGAATCCAAAAGAGTCGTGTCATGTCGGCCACCGCACTGAGCCTGGCCCTGATCCTGTCAGCGTGCGGCGGCGGCAGTGACACCCCTGCCCCGTCACCGCTGCTGGCCAAGTACGCCGGCACCTGGAGCGCCTGCAATGGCGCGGGTCAACTCACTCGCATCGTCCTGAGCCTGGCCACGGACGAGTCGCTGCAGGCACGATCCGAAACCGACTATTTCGCCAACGCCGACTGCTCGGGCAGCGCGGGGGCAACGCTCGTCTACAACCCGACCGGCGACTCGGTCAAGTCTTCCGGAACGGCAGGCGTGGTGGCGATCTTCCCGAACGATCAGAAACGTTCGATCACCGCAGACATCGGTGAGCTGAATCGGGTTGCCGCAGTGCCCAAGGTACTTTCGATGGGCATGACCGTGAGCCGATCGGTCCTCAATGGCGTCGCGGAAGTCTGCATCAGCGGTGTGGCGGGTCAGACCTACTGCTTCAAGGAAGCCGACATGACCGTCGCCGCAGGGACGGATCTGATCCTGTTCATGGTCGAAGGCGATGTGCTCTATCTCCTGGATCAGAACGACAACACCAGCGACGGCGCGTTCAGGGCTCGCCCCTATCGGCGCAGTTGAGACGCGGACACGTGCCTCGGGTGTCGAATTTCGCCCGAGCCTCAGGCTTTCCTGAACCCTGACCATGACCGACACGATCCTGGTGGCCCGCGACGGGCCCGTGACCATCGTCACCATCAATCGACCCCAGGTTCGCAACGCCCTGAACCGTGAGGCCACCGAGGCCCTGGCGCAGGCCTTGCGGGCCTTCGATGACGACCCGGATGCGCGGGTCGCGGTACTTGCCGGCGCGGGGGGCAGCTTCTGCTCAGGTGCAGATTTGAAGGAGCTGGCCACGGGTGTTCAGTACGATCCCTGGGCGGGCCACGAGGACGGTCCGCTGCATTCGCCGCTTGGCAAGCCGGTGATTGCCGCGATCAGCGGCGTGGCCTGCGCGGGCGGCCTCGGTGTGGCCCTGTGGTGCGACATCCGCGTGGCCGACACGACAGCGAAGTTCGCAGTGCTGTCGCGCCGTTGGGGCGTGCCGATGTCCGATGGCACCACCGTACGACTGCCACGCATCGTCGGCATGGGTCATGCCCTGGACATGCTGCTGACCGCGAAGATCGTCGAGGCCGAGGAGGCGCATCAGATCGGCCTGGTGACCCGCCTGGTGCCGGCAGGCGAAGCCCTGGCTCACGCGCAAGCGCTCGCGCATGCCATGGCGCAGTTTCCGCAGTTCGCCCTGCGTTCGGATCGCCGCTCGACCTACGAGCAATGGGATCTCGTCGAA
>JBILSK010000478.1:0-2890 GCA_044372165.1 Burkholderiaceae bacterium
GTGGGGGCGGGCGAATCGACCCTGGTCGATGACCTGCTCCTGAAGGGGTATCGCCATCTCTACGCCCTGGATCTTTCGTCGACCGCCTTCGATGTCACGAAAGCGCGCCTGGGTGCCGATGCCCAGCGCGTGACCTGGCTGGTGGGCGATGTTCGGACCGTTCCTTTGGACCAGCATCGATTCGATGTCTGGCACGACCGCGCAGTCTTTCACTTTCTCACCAGCGCCGAAGACCGGGCGGCTTATGTTCGGCAGGTGGCCCACGCAGTGAAGCCCGGCGGTCACGTCATCGTCGCAACCTTCGGCTCGGAAGGACCGATCCGCTGCAGTGGTCTGGAAACTGTGCGCTACCACCCCGAGTCCCTGCACGCCCAGTTCGGCCCGACCTTTCATCTGGTGGAGCACCGGTCGGAGCTTCACCAGACGCCGATGGGAACAACGCAGCAGTTCACCTACTGCTTCTGCATGGTTTCGGAGCCGGCCGCGAAGCTCCCCGTGTTCAAGGGCCGAGGCGGTCTGGTGGCAGGAGTGAATCCGCTAAGCAACAAGGCCTCGCTCGAGGCATCGGGCGATGACGCCTGATGCCAAGGTGCTGGTCGCAGCGTTTTGCGCTCGCACTCAGCTCGCGTCGATGAACAGGCTGCGAACCTGCGCCACGACCCGGTCTCCCGCCATCACTCGCGCAGTCGCATGGGTCTTTCTGCCCTCTTCCTCGCTGCTGTCCAAGGGTGGCTCATGTCGAGGGCCTGTCCATCAGATCGACCGCATCAAGCCGCCATCGACGCGAATGTTCTGTCCGGTGATGTAGGCCGCGGCATCGGAGGCGAGAAAGGCGATGGTCGCGGCGACTTCCTCGCTGGTGCCGTAACGCTGCATGGGCACGGTGGCGCGGCGCTCGTCGCGCTCGGGCAGGCTGTCGATCCAGCCGGGCAGCACATTGTTCATCCGCACGTTCTTCGTCGCGAATTCATCCGCGAAGAGCTTGGTGAAGGCTGAAAGACCCGCCCGAAAGACTGCGGACGTGGGAAACATCGGGCTGGGCTCGAATACCCAGGCCGTGGAGATGTTGATGATCGCGCCCGAGCCACGCTGCGCCATCAGGGGTGCGATCAGCCGTGTGGGCCGGATCACGTTGAGCAGATAGGTGTCCATGCCCAGGTGCCATTGCTCGTCGGTGAGCTCCAGCACCGGCGCGCGCGGACCGTGCCCGGCGCTGTTGACCAGCACATCGATGCGACCCCAGCGCTGCAGGGTCTGATCGACCAGCCGCTCGATGTCGGCCGTCGACTGATTCGAGCCGGTGACGCCGATGCCGCCCAATTCAACCCCCAGCGCCTCGCCCTTGCCGGACGATGACATCACGGCCACCCGCAAGCCGTCTTGCGCGAGCTTGCGCGCGGCCGCGGCACCCATGCCGCTGCCTCCACCGATGATCACAGCCACCTTGTCGGACATGGTTTTCTCCTTGAGCGTTTCGTCATTGCAGTCCCGTGCGCATGGTAACGGCCGGGCCCGCACTCGCGGTGGTGATTGACACGTCTGCCGCGCAGACCTGACCATCTGATCGCTTCAGCAGCCGGTCCCGCGAGCCGGCCAGATCACACCCCGTGCAGCGGGCCCAACCCGCGCCGCCCCAGGAGACCCCCTTGAAGAAGATGCTTGCCACCCTGGCGCTGGGCCTGTGCACCAGCCTGGCCGCTCACGCCCAGACCTGGCCCTCGAAGCCGGTCACGCTGCTGGTGCCCTTTCCGCCCGGCGGCTCCACCGACATGATCGCGCGCACGGTCGGCCCCAAGCTGCAGGAAAAGTTCGGGGGCAGCTTCGTGGTGGACAACCGTGCGGGCGCGGGCGGCACCGTGGGCGCGGCCATGGCCAGGCGCGCCGCACCCGATGGCTACACCGTGTTCGTCTCGTCGCTCGGCCCGTTCGTGATCGGGCCGCACCTGATGAAGAACATCGGCTACGACCCGCTCAAGGACTTCGACTACATCACCGTCGCGGTGCAGGCGCCCAATGTGCTGGCCGTGCCTGCAAACTCGCCGCATCGCTCTCTGGCCGAGCTGCTCGCCTTCATCCGCGCCAACCCGGGCAAGGCCACCTTTGCGTCGTCCGGCAACGGTACGTCTGATCACCTGACGGCCGAGCTCTTCTGGCAGGAGACCAGCACGCGCGCGCTGCACGTGCCCTACAAGGGCGGGGCGCCGGCTCTGACCGACGTGATCGGCGGTGTGGTCGATGCCTCCTTCATGAACATCAACACCGCGCTGCCCAGCATCAAGGGTGGCAGGCTGCGCGCCCTGGCGGTTACCAGCGCCAAGCGCTCGCCGCTGCTGCCGGAGGTGCCCAGCATGGAAGAGCTTGGCTTCAAGGGCGTGACCGTCAATTCGTGGCAGGCCTTTGCCGCCCCCAAGGGTGTACCGGCCGACATCAAGGGCAAGCTTCACGAGACCATCGTGGCCAGCCTGAATGACCCGACGATCAAGGCCAAGCTGCTCGACCTGGGCTTCGAGATCGTGGGCAACACGCCCGAGCAGTTCACCGCCTTTCAGGCCGCCGAGTTCGAGCGCTGGAAGAAGGTCATCGAGACCGGACGCATCACCGCAGACTGACGCCTTTCGCCATGAGCTCGCCTTTCGTCACACCTGATACGACCATCACGGTGGCTGCCGTTGGCGTGACCGGCGGAAAGTCTTGCTCAGTCTGATGCGGGTGTCGGGGGCCAGCTCCTGGCCTCCTGTCGAGTTTCGAACCAGCGGTACATCGCTGCGTCTTCGACTGAATATTCGCTGCGTGCCGATTTCCACACCATGGCAGGCGTGCGCTGACGCAGCGATTCCAAGGCCGCTTGAGCCTGTTGAGCGCTGACAGGGCGGCCTGTCTGTTCCCGGTA
>JBILSK010000477.1:0-2890 GCA_044372165.1 Burkholderiaceae bacterium
CAGGTCCTGGACATCGTCGAACACCGGCTGGCGGCCCGCGGCGCATCGGGCCTCGCGGGTCGACAGCAGGCGTCGGGCGGCTGCCTCGGACAGACCCTGGATGAGGTTCAGGCCGATTCGTACTGCAGGTTGAGGTCGATAGTCCACGCCCTGGATCACGTCGGCGGCGGCGCTGCTGCGCTCTTCGAGGCGGGTGGTCCAGTCGCTGGAAAGGATGCAGGGGCCACGGACCTCGATGCCATGTTCACGGGCATCGCGGACCAGTTGTGCCGGGGCATAGAACCCCATGGGTTGGGAGTCGAGCAGAGCGGCCAGGAAGGCCGCGGGCTCATGACGCTTGATCCAGCTACTGACGTACACCAGCAGGGCGAAGCTGGCCGCATGGCTTTCCGGGAATCCGTATTCTCCGAAGCCTTCGATCTGCCGGAAGATGCGCTCGGCGAACTCGAGGTCATAGCCGCGAGCCAGCATGCCGTCGATCACCTTGTCCTGGAAGCTTTGCAGGCCCCCCTTGCGCTTCCAGGCGGCCATGGCCCGACGCAGCTGGTCGGCTTCACCTGGAGTGAAGCCGGCCGCAAGGATGGCGATCTGCATGACCTGCTCCTGGAAGATCGGCACGCCCAGCGTGCGTTCCAGAGCAGGGCGAATTTCATCGCGCGGATACTCGACGGCTTCCAGACCCTGGCGACGACGCAGATAGGGATGGACCATGCCACCCTGGATCGGGCCGGGCCGCACGATCGCGACCTCGATCACCAGGTCGTAGAAGCAGCGAGGCTGCAGCCTGGGCAGCATGCTCATCTGGGCCCGCGATTCGATCTGGAAGACACCGACGGTATCGGCGGCGCTGATCATTTCGTAGGTGTCGGGGTCTTCGGACGGGATGTCCTGCAATCGGAATCGGTGAGGGCCGTCGAGCCGCTGCCCGCGACGCAAGGTGATCAGGTCAAGTGCGCGCCGAATGGCGCTCAGCATGCCCAGTGCGAGCACATCTACCTTGAGCAGGCCGAGTGTGTCCAGGTCGTCCTTGTCCCATTGAATGACGCTGCGCCCGGGCATCGCGGCGTTCTCGATCGGCACCAGTCGGGCGAGGGAATCGCGCGCGATGACGAAACCGCCGCTGTGCTGTGACAGGTGACGGGGAAAGCCGATCAGGGTCTCGGTGAGTCGCATCCAGTGGCGCACGGTCAAGGACTCGGGGTCGAAGCCCGCTTCACTGAAGCGCTCCGGGCGGATGGCTCGACCGTCCCACCATTGCTGGTTGCGAGTGAGCAGGTCGATGCGCTCAGCTTCGATGCCCAGGGCGCGTCCGATGTCACGCAGTGCCGACCGCGGGCGATAGGTGTTGATGGCCCCGGTGAGTGCGGTGCGTTCGCGCCCGTATTTTTCGTAGAGGTACTGGATGACTTCTTCGCGACGCTGGTGCTCGAAGTCGACGTCGATATCGGGGGGTTCGTTGCGTTCACGGCTGATGAAACGCTCGAACAGCACGCTCATGCGTGCAGGGTCGACCTCGGTGATGCCGACGCAGTAGCAGACCGCCGAGTTGGCTGCCGAGCCGCGCCCTTGACAGAGGATGCCGCTGGATCGGGCGAAGTGGACGATGTCGGCCACGGTGAGGAAATAGGCCTCGTAATGCAGTTCTGCAATCAGGGCGAGCTCATGTTCGAGCTGCGCGCGGACCGTCTCCGGGATGCCCTCCGGGTAGCGCCCCTGCGCGCCCTCGAAGCTCAGGTGTCGCAGCCAGCTCGAGGGGGTGTGGCCGGCCGGGACGATTTCATCCGGATATTCGTAACGCAGGCTGTCCAGTGAAAAGCTGCAATGCGCAGCCACTTCCAGAGTTTCCTCAAGGAGTTCGGGCGGGTACAGCTGAGCCAGTCGCAGGCGGCTGCGCAGGTGCTGCTCGGCATTCGAGGCCAGCGAGAAGCCAAGGTTGCGCACCGGCTGTCCTAGCCGAGTGGCGAGCAGCGCATCGTGCAGGCTGCGCCGGGAGCGCAGATGAAAGTGGACATCTCCGGCCGCAACCAGTGGCAGACCGCTGTCGGCCGAGACTTCGCGCAGACGTGCCAGCAGCGAGACATCGTGGCCACGCGCCAGCAGCTCGGCGGCCAGCCAGGCGCGTGAGCCGAATCGCTCGCGCATGAAACGGGACTGATGCTGCAGCCGAGCCAGAGGGGTGCCCGCATGCATGGCCGTGTCCGTGGCCTGCGCAGCGACCTCCGGACAAGGTACCAACAGCGCCACGCAGCCAGGCACGCCGTCGTCGAGGTCTTCCTGAAGCAGCCGATAGAGTCCCTTGTCGGTCCGCATGCGCGTGCGGGTGATCAGGGCCGATAGGTTGCCGTAGCCGGTGCGGTTCTGGGCGATGAGGACGAGTCGCGCGGGGGGCGTGCGGGCGTCGCGTGGCGCCGCCCGGGTGGACAGGGTGTGCCCGTCTGCGTTCGGGGCGGGGCGGGTCGAGGGCCGTGACGCCGCGGGTTGGACCGTGGGGCGGTCGTCCGGGTGACCGAAGAGCCCGTGCAGGCCGAATTCCGCGCCGATGAGCAGAGGCAGGCCGAGCTCCTTGGCCGTGACGTGTGCCCGGACCACGCCGGCCAGCGAGCATTCGTCGGTCAAGGCGAGCGCGGCATAGCCCTGCGTGCTGGCACGCTCCACCAGCTCCTCAGGGTGCGAGGCGCCGCGCAGAAACGAGAAGTTGCTGGCGCAGTGAAGTTCGGCGTAGGGCGGGATCATGCTGCGAACGGCAAGTGTCGAAGGGGGTGTCAGGACTTTGTACTGTTCATGCGTACAGTATCCGTGATCCTGTCAGCCGCCTCAAGGCGGTCTTCAGTCCTAGGCCGAATGGTCGAGCGTGCTATACACGCGACCACGCGTTTTCAGGCAGGCTTAA
>JBILSK010000035.1:0-9570 GCA_044372165.1 Burkholderiaceae bacterium
CACCGTGCATCCTGTTCATCGACGAGATCGATGCGGTCGGCCGTCAGCGTGGTGCCGGCCTGGGCGGCGGCAACGACGAGCGCGAACAGACCCTGAATCAGTTGCTGGTCGAGATGGACGGCTTCGAGACCGGGCAGGGCGTGATCGTGATCGCGGCCACCAACAGGCCCGACGTGCTGGACCCCGCGTTGCTGCGCCCAGGCCGCTTCGACCGCCAGGTGGTCGTGCCGCTGCCGGATATCCGTGGCCGTGAGCAGATCCTGAATGTCCATATCCGCAAGGTCCCGGTGGGCCCCGATATTCGCGCCGACGTGATCGCCCGCGGCACGCCGGGGTTCTCCGGCGCAGACCTGGCCAATCTGGTCAACGAGGCCGCGCTGTTTGCCGCGCGGCGCAGTGCCCGGCTGGTGGAGATGGCCGACTTCGAGCGTGCCAAGGACAAGATCATCATGGGTGCCGAGCGGCGCTCCATCGTGATGCCCGAGGAAGAGCGTCGCAATACCGCGTACCACGAGTCTGGTCACGCCATCGTCGCCAAGCTGCTGCCCAAGACCGATCCGGTCCACAAGGTCACCATCATTCCCCGCGGCCGTGCGCTGGGGGTGACCATGCAGCTGCCTGACCAGGACCGCTACAGCATGGATCGCGACCGCATGCTGAACACGATCGCGGTGCTCTTCGGCGGCCGGATCGCCGAGGAAGTCTTCATGAACCAGATGACGACCGGTGCTTCCAACGACTTCGAGCGTGCCACCGCGATCGCACGCGACATGGTCACCCGCTACGGCATGAGCGATGCGCTGGGCACCATGGTCTACGCCGAAAACGAAGGCGAGGTCTTCCTGGGCCGCTCGATCACCAAGACGACCAACATGTCCGAGGAGACCATGCGCAAGGTCGACTCCGAGATTCGTCGCATCATCGACGAGCAGTACGGTGTCGCGCGCAAGATCATCGAGGACAATCGCGACAAGATCGAGGTCATGACCCGGTCGCTGCTCGAATGGGAAACCATCGACGCCGATCAGATCGAGGACATCGCTCAGGGCCGCGCGCCGCGTCCGCCGCGCGATGTCAGCCAAAGCGGTGGTTCGCCGCCGCCGGCTGCCCCGACCGCAGGCGGTATCGCACCCAACTCACCTGCCGCGCCCGCCGCCCAATAAGGGCAGCCTCTTCACATCGCCCGGTCCACCGGTTCACCGGCAGGCCGGGCGTCTTCTTTTCTGATTGCCGATCGCCATGTCTTGTGTACTTCAGTGCGGCCGCTTCGAGCTCAGCCTCGATCGACCGCGTGTGATGGGCATCCTCAATCTCACCCCCGATTCCTTCTCGGACGGCGGCCGCTGGAACGCGCCCGATGCAGCGCTGGCCCATGCGCACAGGATGATCGAGGACGGCGCTGACCTGCTCGACCTCGGCGCCGAGTCCACGCGGCCGGGCGCGCCTCTGGTTCCGGCAGACATCGAACTCGAGCGCCTGCTGCCGGTGGTACGCGGCTTGTCCGGCTGTGGTGTGCCGCTGTCGGTGGACACCCGCAAGCCGGTCGTCATGCGGGCCGTGCTCGAGGCGGGCGTCGACCTGATCAACGATGTCGAAGGCTTTGCCTCGGATGATTCGATCGCGGCAGTGGCGGGCTCGCATGCCGGGTTGTGCGTGATGCACATGCAGGGCGAGCCGCAGTCGATGCAGGCTGCGCCGGTGTATCAGGACGTGGTGGATGAGGTGAGCGCCTTCCTGCGGCAGCGTGTCGAACGCCTGGAGCGGGCCGGGGTGGCGCGGCGGCGCATCGCGCTGGACCCCGGCATCGGCTTCGGCAAGACGCTCGAGCACAACCTGAGCTTGTTGGCCCGGCTGGATGAAGTGTCGCTCGAGGGCTGCGCGATGCTGGTCGGTGTCTCGCGCAAGTCGATGATTGGCGCACTGACCGGGCGTGGGGTGGAGGAACGGCTGGCAGGCAGCCTCGCGGCTGCGCTGGCAGCGGTCGAGGCCGGGGCACGGATCATTCGCGTGCATGACGTGGCAGCCACCCGTGATGCACTGCGGGTCTGGCGTGCCATAGACGCTGAGCGGCGACACCCCTCCGGCAGTCGGACCACTGCGGTCGGGCAGTTGCCCGCCGTTGGAAGATAGTCGGATTGAGCACAGCAGAGGGCTGAGATGAGCCGCAAGTACTTCGGAACCGATGGCGTGCGTGGCCGCGTGGGCGATGCGCCGATCACCCCCGACTTCGTCATGCGACTCGGCTATGCAGCAGGCCGTGTGCTGGCCCAGCAGCGCGGCGGTCAGCGCCCTGCGGTCCTGATCGGCAAGGACACACGCATCTCCGGCTATCTCCTCGAGGCCGCCCTGGAAGCTGGTCTGTCGGCAGCAGGCGTCGACGTGATGCTGTGCGGCCCGGTGCCTACGCCCGCGGTGGCTTACCTGACACGCGCGCTGCGCCTGTCGGCCGGGATCGTCATCAGTGCTTCGCACAATCCCTTCGATGACAACGGCATCAAGTTCTTCTCGGCAGATGGCAACAAGCTGCCCGACGAGGTGGAGCTGCGCATCGAGCAGATGCTCGAGGAGCCGATGAGCTGCGTTCGCTCCGAACATCTGGGCCGTGCGCGTCGCATCGAAGACGCCGGGGGCCGCTACGTCGAGTTCTGCAAGAGCACCTTTCCGAGCAGCCTCGACCTGCACGGCATGAAGATCGCGGTCGATTGCGCGCATGGCGCGGCGTACCACACCGCACCGAATGTCTTTCACGAGCTGGGTGCCGATGTGGTCTCGATCGGGACCTCCCCCAACGGGCTCAACATCAATGACAAGGTGGGCGCGACGCACCCGGAAGCGCTGCAGGCCGCCGTGCTCGAGCACAAGGCCGATCTGGGCATCTCCCTGGACGGCGACGCCGATCGCCTGATCATGTGCGACGCGCAGGGGCGCCTGTACAACGGCGACGAGCTGCTCTATGTGATGGTCAAGGACCGCGCGACGCAGGGGCCGGTGGCCGGTGCGGTGGGCACCCTGATGACCAACTTCGGCCTGGAGCAGGCGTTTGCGCGCCTGGGCGTGCCCTTTGCACGCGCCAAGGTGGGTGATCGATACGTCCTGGAGATGCTGCAGCAGCGCGGCTGGCTCTACGGCGGCGAAAGCTCCGGGCATCTGCTGGCTCTGGATTGCCACACCACCGGCGACGGCACGATCAGCGCCTTGCAGGTGCTGACTGCATTGAAGCGCAGCGGTCAGACCCTGGCCGAGCTCACGGCCGACCTGGTCATGTTCCCGCAGACCATGATCAATGTGCGCATCCAGCGCGGTTTCGACTGGCAGGGCCACGGCGCACTGCAGGCGGAATGGGCGCGGGTCGAGCAGGAGCTGGGCAGCGAGGGCCGCATCCTCATTCGTCCCTCGGGCACGGAGCCCTTGCTGCGTGTGATGGTCGAAGCCCGCGAAGACAGCATTGCCGCGACGCTCGCCCGACGCCTGGTCGATTCCATCGCGAGCTGATGCGTTACACTGGCCGGCTGTCGGGGCGTAGCTCAGCCCGGTAGAGTGCTTGCTTTGGGAGCAAGATGTCGCACGTTCGAATCGTGTCGCCCCGACCACTCACCTGAAAGTGTCGAATGCCATCGCTGGCATTGTCAGGCTCTCTCGCGCTATACTCGCAGGCTCCGGTTGTTCACAGCGTCCGGAGTTTGTCCGACGGCACCGCTCTGCCCGTAGCTCAGCTGGATAGAGCATCGGCCTTCTAAGCCGAGGGTCACAGGTTCGAGTCCTGTCGGGCAGGCCAGATTCAGGTTGTTGTCTGTTTTCGTCGGGTGGTGCGCAAGGCAGCATCCGACGCGGTGGTGGCTGTAGCTCAGTTGGTAGAGTCCCGGATTGTGATTCCGGTTGTCGTGGGTTCGAGTCCCATCAGCCACCCCACCGCCCCGCTTCAAAGCCTTCCAAGTCCCTGATTTCATCAAGAATCAGGGGCTTTTTGCGTTCAGAAGTCCCCGCTACAGCTGGCGCGATCGAAAAGCTGGGTGCCGATCTGGCCGTGGCCAGGCTGCGTCGCCCTGGCCGGTTCGAACGCTTTCGCGGTACGGCGCTTTGACCGAGAGGGCGCCCGTCGCATTCACAGCATCTGCGCCGGGTGGGTATCGGCAGGCACACTTCGGGCAGGCTGGCGTGACGGCGCGGGACATTCGCAGTCTGGCCGAGCGCATCGACGGCGAAGCCTTGCTGAGCCAGCGCACGGGGTTCGATCCCGGCAAGTACTCATCGCCGCTGCCGGCCGGGCGAAAGAGACCCGGCCCCTTCCGGGGCAACTGAAGGCTGTATGTCTGCTCAGCTGCCAGGCTTGATGTTGTTGTCGACCGCGATCTTGCGCCAGGCCGGCAAGTCTCTGCGGATGGCCTGCGCGAATTCTTCGGGCGTGGTGGGCGGCGGGTTGGCCGCGTTCATGGCGAGCAGCCGCGCCTTGCCTTCCTCGCTGTGAATGAGCTTGTTGACTTCGGTGTTGATGGCTCGAACGATGGGCATCGGGGTGCCGCTGCGCGCGAACAGACCGAGCCAGCCATTGAGCTCCCAGGGAATGCCGACATCCTTGAGCGGCGGCACATCGGGGGAGCGGGGCGCGCGCACCGTTGAGCCGTGCGCGAGCGGACGGATTTTCCCGGCCTGGATGGCACCCAGCGAGGAAGTCGTGTCGACCCAGCCCACCTGAAGGATGCCGCCGCTCAAATCACGCAGTACTTCGGCCGAAGACTTGTAGGCCACATGGGTCATCTGCAAGCCGCGCTGCGACAGCAGTGACGCCATGATGAGATGGCCGGTCGAGCCGATGCCGGTGGTGCCGTAGGAGTACTTTCCCGGCGCCTGGCGCGCCATCTCGAAGAGGTCCTGCACGCCCTTGACTGGCAGCTCAGGTGCCACGGCAAGAAACAATCCGCCGATCCCGATCTGCACGATGGGGGTGAGGTCACGGATCAGGTCGTAGGGCTGATTGGGGTTGAGTGCGGCCGGAACGATGGTGAACGACGCGGCACTGAACAGCAGGGTGTAGCCATCGGCAGGCGCTTGCATGACCGACATCGCGCCGATGTTGCCGCTGGCCCCGGGCTTGTTGTCGGCCACGAAGGGCTGGCCGAACACCCGTCCCAGGTGATCGCCAATGAAGCGTCCAAAGAGGTCAGTCTGTGCGCCCGGGCCAGACGGAATCACCAGGCGTACCGGCTTGGTCGGCCAGCCGTCCGGCAATGCGCTTTGCGATCGGGCCACCGAGGGCCAGGCCACGCTGACTGTACTCGCGGCGGCGCAGCCGGCGAGGCGGCCGATCGCGCTGCGGCGGTCAATGGGTGAGGTCATGTCCGTCTCCTGTTGGTCAGTGCTCGAGCTCGGCGCGACGCATCGACAGATCGAAGATCGGCGGCCGCGGGTTGCTGCCCCACGCAAGCGTGTCGGCTTGGCGGTCGGCAATCGCGGCTGGCAGCGCTTTCACCAGACCGGTGTCCAGCCAGAGCCGCAGCAGGTAGCGGCGACGGTCGCGTTCGGGCCAATCCTCGTAGTCGGTGCGCGAGTGCAGGACGGTGTAGTTGGAGATGAATTGCATGTCACCCTGCTCCAGCGCCATGTCCAGGCACATCGAGGGGTCGTCGCACAGGTCGTCGATCAGGTCGAGCGCTTCGATTTGCCGCGCCGTGAGCCGAGGTACGGCGGGGAAGCGTTGGGCCGACTCGATGTAGGTGCGGTTGTAGCGGCAAAAGAGTCGGTCGCCGACCCACTCGAACACATTGCCCACATACCACGGGTCCTTGCCCTGAGGTGCTTCACCGCGCCGGTCGAGGCAGAACGGCGTCGTGAGCACATCCATCAGATCAGGGCGACGCTGCAGCACGGCATTGTGAACCGCTGTGCTGCTGACGATTCGAGACAGCCCGCCCGATCGAGCCGGTTGCAGACACAGCAGCCCGACGATGTCCAGCGTGTCATTGTGAAAGGGCAGGCGCAGACGGGTCTGGTAGCCGCGCGCGTTGGGATCGGTGCGGAAGTCCAGGCCGAGGTCGGTCACGTGCCCCAGCATGTCGCCCTGGGCGTTTTGCGCACCCCCCTGGCCCATGTGGCTGCCCAGCCCCCAGTAGATCAGGGCGGCATCGGCAGCAGGCAGATCGTCGATTCGAAATCCCTTGATCAGCACGAACCCTCGACCGTTGACGACCTCCTGTGTCAGCGCCCGCAGGCGCCCACCGAGCGTGGGCAGTGGAAAGTCGGTCGCGGCAAGTTGCGGGATGTCGGCGCCGCGCGCGCGTGCCACGGCCAGTGCAGCGCGCAACTCGGCGTTTTCGGCGTCTCCGAAGCGAACGATCCAATCCGTGTTGCCCGCCAACTTGCGGCTGGTCCAGGCGCTGGGGTGGAGGTACGGGCGGGCGGATGCGGATGCGGCAGAGGACATGAGCGAGCTTCTCCGGACTGATTTGAAGGAAGTTGGTAGTTGTGTGGTTCAGCGCCACACTTGTCAATCGGTTCGGTGTGGTCGCTGTCTCGATTTGGACCGATCCTGACGCGCCGGCCAAAGCTGCCACCATGGCGAAATGTATGCATGCAGCCCTTGCAAGACACCTTCACCCGGAGAACAGACATGAGCGCCACGCCCCCCGACGCAGCAACCGCCGCCTTGCGTGCCGTCCTGGCCGAGCGATTCGGTCAAGCCATCGATGTGCCCGAGGGCCTGCAGGGCCTGCCTGAACTGCTGCGCCAGGCCAGCCAGACCTCGCATCGCGCCTGGTCCGCGCAAGCCGTCGATCCGGCGCTGGTCAGACTGCTCGCCGCGTGTGCGTTGTCGGCGCCGTCCAAGAGCTTTCTGCAACAGGCCGACATCATCGATGTGCGTGACCCCGCGCGGCGCGCCGCGATCCACGCGCTGGTGCCCAGCATGCCCTGGATGGCCGATGCGCCGGCGCTGCTGGTGTTCTGCGCCAACGGCCGGCGCTTCAAGCGCGTATTCGAACGGCGCGAGAAGCCCTTCACCAACGATCACCTCGACGGCTTCTTCAACCCGACGGTGGATGCAGCGCTGGTGATGATGAACTTCATCAACGCCGCAGGCGCTGCAGGCCTGGTGAGTTGCCCGATCAGCATGATCCGCAACGCACCGCAACGCCTGGCCGAGATTCTGGAGTTGCCTGCCCGCGTGGTGCCGATAGCAGGATTGTGCGTCGGCTGGCCGACGCAGGCGCGGCGGGTCAATCCGCGGCTGTCGCTGGAGGCCAGCTTTCATGTCGACACCATTGGTCGCCCTGATGACGATGCGGCGACCGACGAGTTCGACCGACGTTATGTTCAGGCGCGGGCCGCCGTGCTGCCCGTCGATGCACCTGAGCCGCGGGCCTGGTCGGACGAGCGTGCCGATCAGTACGCGAGCCCGCAGCGGGCCGACTGGGGACGCTTTGTTCGTGATCAGGGCTTCGATCTTGCCTGAGGGGTGCAATACGTACCGGGTCACCCCCCGGACTGTGACCCCGTGATGCGCCGCATGCCGCCATTGATCATCGCGCCCAGCAGGCTCTGATCGGCATCGGCGAAGCTCGACGTGCGATTGAGCGCGGTCGAGGTGGCCGTGATCGCTTCCTTCACCATGCGCACCGTCATCGCATCGAAGGAGGCCACGGTTTCAGCCCATTCCAGGGCACCTGCCAGTGCACCGCCCTCATCGGTCAGTCGATCCACCAGTCCCCAGTCGAAGACCTGCTCGGCGCCGACCTTCTCGCACAGCAGCGTGATGCGCTTGGCGCGAGCCGGGCCGACCATCTGCACCAGCCTGGGCACCGTG
Organism: Burkholderiaceae bacterium; assembly: GCA_044372165.1. GTDB lineage: Bacteria > Pseudomonadota > Gammaproteobacteria > Burkholderiales > Burkholderiaceae_E > UBA4615. The sequence continues at coordinate 7,796 of JBILSK010000035.1, forward strand.
CCCCATTGCAGATTGAGCCCGATCTTCACTTCGGGTACGTACATGTAGGCCGTACGGTCCATCACACGCCAGTCGCAGGCCAGCGCGAAGGCGGCACCCGCACCCACGACCAGCCCATTGATCGCAGCGATCGTCACCTGCGAGAGCTCCTCCCAGGCCTTGCACAGTCGAACCCCGCCATGAAGGATGTGTCGGCGCTCAAGCGCGCTGCGTTCCGGCCCCCACAGACCCTCGTCCTTCAGGTCGGCACCCGAGGAAAAATACGTCGGCGCACCAGTGACGATGATCACCTGGGTCTCCAGGTCATTGCGAAACGACAGCGCCACCTCGGTCAGCTCTTCGACCAATCCGGCATCGAAGGCATTGAGCCGTTCACCACGATCGAAGCGGACGATGGCGATCGGGCCGCGGCGTTCGATCGTGGCAGCATTTTTGCGAGTCATGCGGAGCGCTCCTCAAAAGGGTGTCGGGATGGTGGCCAAGCGTGGCACGGGTGGCCGCAGCCTGGCGCGGTATCGATTCCGAAAGCATCGCGATCGACCGAGGCGTTCCGTCTGCCGTGCGCACTGCGGAACGTCGAGCGGCTTCCGGTTCGGTGGTTGCAGCCGTCCATCCGCGCGGGCTGGGGCCAGCCGGTCGCCTCATGCAGACTGCATCTTCCCCCTCGATCCGCGAAGCCAGGATGAGTGATGTCGCTCTGGTGGTGATCTACAACCACCAGTACAACCGGAATATCGACATTGTCGAGCGCATTCACGCCAGGCGCTTCGGCGCGATATTCCATGTCGTGCCGTTCTACAACGGCAGTCGACCCAATGTCATCGCGGTTCACGAAAGCAGTCACTTTTTTCAGGGCTACATCGCGCAGGCCCTGCCTCGAATCGACAACGGACGGTTCAAGCATTTCCTGTTTGTCGCCGACGACCTGATCCTCAATCCGGCGATCGACGAGACCAATTACACGCACCACTTCGGGATCGACTCGGGCAGCAGCTTCTTTCCCGAGTTCACGCCGCTGCATCGGTCTCAGCCCTATTGGGAGCGTCTCGCCGAGGCCTGCGCCTGGCGGATGAAGTCGCCCGGAGTCGAGGCGAGCGGGCAGTTGCCCAGCGTCATGGTCGCCCGCGAGCGCTTTGCGCAGGCCGGGCTGGAGATGCACGCGCTGCAAGCGGAGCACATCTGGCGCAAGCCGTCCCTGCGGGAACTGGTGTGGCGTTTGCGACAACGGGATTTCGAGGGGCTGCTGGAAGGCCTGCTGATTCGCCGGAAGATTGCTGAAGGGCTGAGTTTCGAATTGCAGTACCCGCTGGTTGGCGGCTATTCGGACCTGTTCGTTCTCGACCGGCATGCGGCACGCGAGTTCTGTCATCTGAGTGGCGTGTTTGCCGCGACGCGCCTGTTCGTCGAACTGGCCATCCCGACGGCCCTGGTGCTGTCGGCGCGGCGCATCGTGACCCAGCGCGACATTCGCCTGGGCGGACGAGCGCTCTGGCGAGAGGATGTGCCGCCGCCAGGCCCAGTCGGCAGCGACAGCCATGGATCCATCGATGAACTCGATCGCTTTGGCGGTCAACTCGACGCCTTGCTGAAGGCCTTTCCGCAGGATCGCCTGTACCTGCACCCGATCAAACTGTCCGCCTGGGATGTCACGACACATGAAGAGCGCCATCGTGATCACATCGATCTTCGCGCCGACCGAAGCGGTGCGCTTGTACTCCCGACGATCTGAACAGACGCTGATTGTCGTCGGCGATCGCAAGTCACCTGCAGACTGG
>JBILSK010000479.1:0-2885 GCA_044372165.1 Burkholderiaceae bacterium
TGTGGGTGACGCGATGCTGCTCGATCGCTCGTATCACCTGTGACGGCACGAACTCGGGCAGGAACACTACCCTGCCGCCCGCCCAGATCGGCATGACCAGGTTGCCCATGCCGGCAATGTGAAAGGTGGGCAACACGTTGAGCATCACGCCGTCGGCGCGAAAGCCGGTGACCGGTGGGCCCATCTCGCAGACTTCCATGAAGCCGCGGTTGGTCAGCTCGACGCCCTTGGGCAGGCCGGTCGTGCCGGACGAATACAGCTGCAGCGTGGTGTCATCGAGCCCGGCCTCATGGCCCGGGTCATGCGCCGCAAAGCCTGCGCGCCAGCTGGCAAAGGACTCGTTGCCCGATGCCGCGACACCGCCTGCGGGCGTTTCGGTCGACAGGGTCTTGAGCACCTGCGGCAGCTTCACCCGTGCCACGGTGGCGGCGAACTCCTCGTCGACCACGAACAGCTTCGCCTGGCCATGGTCGACGATGTATTCGATCTCGGGCGCAGCCAGGCGCCAGTTGACCGGCATGCAGACCGCACCCAGCTTCACCGCGCCAAACAGCAGGAACGCACACTCGGCCATGTGCTTGGTGAGACAGGCCACCCGGTCGCCCGGGCCGATGCCGAGCGCCGCCAGGCCTTGCGCGACACGGTTCGATTCGGCGTCGATCTCGGCATAGGTCCATTGCCGTGTCGGCGTGATGAAGCAGACCTGGTCGGGTCGCTCACGGCTTTGACGCCGAATCACCTGGGCAAGGTTGCTGTCTCCCATCTGCGCTGTCTCCTGAGGTGGGCCGTCTCGGTCGGATCGGCTCGCAGAGGGAGAGTCTAGCGAATCAGCCGCCTTCGACCGGGGCCGGGCAGGCCAGCAAGCAGTCGGTTCAGTAGACGAGACGAACGATCACAGGGGTTGCCGCCTTGCGGTGCGCTCGGCACGTTCACGCCTGAGGCTGCGCTCGACACTGAGCTTGGTGTACAGGATGGTCGAAGCCAGCACCAGCGTGATCGCGTTGGCAATGATGAGCGGCCAGGACATCAGGATCAGCCCGTAGACCAGCCACAGCGCCACCCCGGCCGTGAAAGCCCAGTACATGCCTACCGATATCCCGACCACATTGCGCGTGCGCAGGATCATCAAGGCCTGCGGCACGAAGGCCGCCGTGGTCAGGGTGGCGGCGACATAGCCGATCCACTCCGACAGGTTCAGCGACTCGAGCGTCATGCTCAGCCCAGTCCGCGAGGCTTGGCCGAGATCACATGGCCGACCTGCCAGGGTCGGGGCAGGACATCGTGGGCCGCCTTGATCTCGGCCAGGCGCCGGGCCAGCGCCTCGGGCATCGGCGAGGTCTTGCGCAGCTTCATGTCCATGTGAACGGAAATCGACTCGTAGGTAGCGGCGAGATAGCCCTCGGTGGCATGGAACATCTCGGTGTAGTAGTGAAAACGCTTGTAGTCGCAGTCGAGCAGGCGGGTCTCGAAGCGCAGCGGATCGCCCTCCTTCACTTCGCGCGCAAAGGTCAGGTGCGACTCGAGTGCGAACGTGGAGGTGCCGGTCGAGCGCCGGTATTCCGGTGTCATCCCGAAGGAGTGAAAGAAGGGCTCGGCCGCGATATCGAAGATCACGTGGTAGTAACCCACATTCATGTGGCCGTTGTTGTCGATGTACTCGGGCAGCACGGAGGCGGTCGCACCGCGAAAGGGAGTGGGAATGTCCATGGGGGTCGGTTCGCAATCAGTCAACGGGGAAATCGAATCGAGGCTTGCCGATTCAAGGCGTGGTTCAACCCGGAATGATACGAGGCACCTCGGCGACGCGGGCACCCCGGCAGTGGCTGAAGGAAACGATGCACCACCGATTCAGCCCAGCACGACCCAGTGAGGGCAGTGGTCGGATGGCGCGAGCTCGTCAGGCCCGATGACCCATGCCCCACCCGAATCGTTACGCCAGCCCATCATTCTCAGGTGCAGCGCTTCGGGCGCAAGTCGCCGTTTGAGTGCGTCGCTGAGCAGGATGTGATCGATGCCATCGTGGGTCAACTCGACCGGCTTGCCCTTCACCCGACGCACTCCGTGGATCGCGCAGTCGCCCACCGAACCGGCACGAATCCGCCCGCCGCGCTGCTCGGGAAAGCTGGCGCGCCACAGCACTGCCCCGGGCGGATCGTTGTCATTGAGTTCCGGAAACAGCGCACTGGTGCGCGACGGACAGCGCACCACCTGCCGCAGGCCGTCCTGTTCCATCGTGCAGGGGCCCAGCGGCGAGGCGGTGCTCGAGCCATCGAGACGCACCGGACGCTCGGGCCGCTCGCGTATCGGCTCCAGGAAGATCGAGCGGTTGAAGTCGCCCAGCACGACGAACTCACGCCCGGCCCGGGCATCGACCCAGGCCTCCAGTGCCGGCAACTGATAACGGAACATCGCGCAGTCCGTGGCAATCGCATCGAGCCGTTCGGGCTTGTCGTTCGGGCGCAGCGGCGCATCGATCACCCGATTGCGACAACCCGCCTTCAGGTGCACCGCCAGCCCCTCGATCTCGCGGTCCTGCCAGGCGAGCGTGAACTGCAAACCGGGGCGCAGCGCACGACCCGGCACGCCGCTGTCCGATAGCGCTCCGTACGCGCTGACTGCCCGCACCTGCACGGGCGCCCGCCAGGCGATCGCCAGTTGCTGCGGCACATCGGGCGAGCCTGCGAGGCCGCGCGTGCTGCGCACCGACCACCCCTCGGGCAGGATCTGGCGCACTGCTGCATCGTCAAAGACTTCCTGCAGGACGATGACCTGCACGCCTTCGGCCTGCAGACGCCGCATCATCGCGCGCAGCGCCTCGACCTTGCGCTCGTACGCCGGCCACTGCGCCAGATCCGCCTGGTCACGGCAGGGATGGCGGGTCGGAA
>JBILSK010000481.1:0-2879 GCA_044372165.1 Burkholderiaceae bacterium
ACCTGCGCCTGAACACCCGGGCTGACGTCGCGATGTTGAAGGCAGGCGGCTTCGACGAGGTGGTGGTTGCCACTGGCATCGAGCCTCGCCGTCCGACGCTGGAAGGCATCGATCATGCGAAGGTGCTGCCCTATGTCGACGCCATCCTGGGACGCAAGCCGATCGGCAAGCGCGTGGCCATCATGGGTGCCGGGGGCATCGGCTTCGATGTCGCAGAACTGGTCTCGCACGAAGGCGTGTCGGCCGCGCTCGACGTCGATGTGTTTGCCCGCGAATGGGGCATCGATTTCGTCAACCATCCGCGTGGTGGCGTGACCGGTGTCGAACCCAAGGTGGCGGCTGCGGATCGCACGGTCTGGCTGATGCAGCGCAAGGCCGATCCCCTGGGCAAGTCGCTCGGACGCACGACGGGCTGGACCCATCGCATGACGCTGGCACGCCGCGGCGTGCACATGATCAATGGCGTCGAGTACCTGAAGATCGATGATGCCGGCCTGCACACGCGGGTCAATGGCGAGCCGCGCCTCTTCGAGGTGGACACCGTGATCGTGTGTGCCGGGCAGAATCCGCTGCGCGAACTCTTCGATTCACTGCAGGCGGCCGGCGTCAAGTCCAGCCTGATTGGCGGGGCTTACGAAGCTGCGGAGCTTGACGCAAAGCGGGCCATCAACCAGGCCAGCCGGATGGCGGCTGAAGTCTGAGCGCGGCCCAGCACCTCGTTCTCCGGGCCGGCGCGCGACGCCGGCCGAATGAGATCAGCCATCCGACCGGGGCGGGCAGGCTGATATATTCCGTCGCTCGTCCGATCCCGCAGTTCACCTGACCGAAGCAGCAGGCATGTCGTCAAATTCCCGCGAATCCAGCCTGAAACTGGCCCTGTTGATGTGCGGCATCGATGTGCTGCTGATCGGGTCGGCGGCCTGGTCGTCCAACTCGGTCACCATCCTGAGCGATGCCTTCAAGGAGGCAACCGATTTTCTGGCCGTGCTGGCCTCGTTCATCACGGTTCGCGCGGTCACCAAGGCACCCAACGAGCGCTTTGCCTACGGCGTGGGCAAACTCGAGAACCTGGTGAGCATGGGCATCGGCATGCTGATGCTGGGCTGTGCCGTCTTCATCTTCAATCAGGCCCTGGGGCATCTGAAACACCCCCAGCACACCGAAGGCACGCTGCCCGGCATCCTGATCTTCAGCGTCTATGCCTGCATCGGGTTCGGATTGTGGACGAAGAACCGCATGGCGCTGCGCAAGCAGCATTCGGCGATTCTCGAATCACAGGCCCACCTGTGGTTCTCCAAGGCCATGCTGGATGCGCTGATGGCCTTCGCGCTGATCATGGCTCTGGTCTTCAAGCCCTATGACTGGAGCCTGTACATCGACCCGATTGCCGCGATGGTCGGGGTCGCCTTTCTGCTGCATGGCGCCTGGGCAGTCACTTCGTCATCGGTGAAGGATCTGCTGGACGCCACGCTCGAGGAGACCATGCAGCTGCACATCATGCGGCAGATGGTCGAGCATTTTGATGACTACGAACGGCTGCACGGCGTGCGGGCGCGGCGTTCGGGACCGCAGGTCTACATCGAGATCTTCCTGGAGTTCGCCGCCGATCTGCCCGCGGCGCAGGTGCACCAGCGCTCGGAGCACATCCGTGCTGATGTCGGCAGGACCATTCCGGGTGCCGACATCGCCATTTGTCTCGCCACGGCACCGCCGGCTGTCCACGGCAGCTGAGCGAGGGTCGGACGCCCTGCGGCCTGTCTGCCTGCCGATGGCAGCGCGGACCGAGCCGCCGATCAGGCAGGAGGGGCGGGCGTGTCGCTCAGTGCGCCGGCACCGTCCCGAACAAGGCCACCATCTGACTGAAGACCTTGGGTGACGCAGCCAGCACATCGCCCGAGAACAGGTAGTCGCCGTCGCCTTGCAGGTTGCCCATCAGGCCGCCGGCTTCGGACACCAGCAGCGCGCCGGCAGCAATGTCCCAGGGCATCAGGCCCAGTTCGAAGAAGCCGTCAAAGCGGCCGGCAGCCACATAGGCCAGGTCCAGCGCCGCCGCACCGGGCCGTCGCACGCCAGCTGCCTTGTGGGTCACCAGCTTGAAGAGCTCGAGATATCGATCGAGGTCGTCGAGCTTGCGAAAAGGAAAGCCCGTGCCAATCAGGGCGCCTTCGACCTTGGTCGCCCGCGACACCCGGATGCGGCGGTCATTCAGGAAGGCGCCGCCGCCCTTGCTGGCAGTGTAGAGCTCGTCGCGGTTGGGGTCGTAGACCAGGCCCTGGGTGACCACGCCCCGCTGCATCAGGGCAATCGAGATGCAGTACTGCGGCAAGCCGTGGATGAAGTTCGTGGTGCCGTCCAGGGGGTCGATGATCCACAGGTGCTCTGCCTCCTGGGGCGGCACATCGCCCTTGGGCGTCTGATGGCCCGATTCCTCGGCCAGGAAGGCGTGACCCGGGTAGGCGCGCTGCAGCTCGGTGATGATGGCTTGCTCGGCGGCGTGGTCGACTTCGGTGACGAAGTCGTTGCGCTCCTTGGAGGCCACTTTCACGCGTTCCAGATCGTGGCTCGCGCGGGTGATGATTCGGCCGGCAGCGCGGGCAGCCCGCACCGCGACGTTCAGCATGGGGTGCATGGAACAACGCCTGACGTAAACCCGGCATTGTAAGGCAGGACCCGCGGACTCTCCTTGCGCCCGACCTTCAATTGACGATAATCCGCCGGTGCGAGTCCGTCGATGTCGATCGGGCCGTCGCCGCCTCATTCTCGTTCTTCCCGCCACTGTCCCCCTTTTCTGGTGCCTGTGCCGCCATGTTGCTCGCCCTGGTCTTTGCCTATCTGCTCGTCACCATTGCCATCGGCCTGTGGGCCGCCAAGCGGGTGAA
>JBILSK010000480.1:0-2879 GCA_044372165.1 Burkholderiaceae bacterium
AACCGCATCTGCGAGGCCGCCCTGATGGGGGTGGTGGCGGTGGTGCTGCTGGCCACGGGTGCCCGCGCGCACGAGGGCGAAAATCACGATGCCAGACCGCCCGAGGCGATGCGGGGTGCCGCGGCCAGCGCGTCCGTGCCGTTGCCCTCGCAGGCGCGTCTGAGTGCCTCGAGCGAGACATTCGAGCTGGTCGGCGTCCTGCAGGGGCGCACGCTCACGCTCTGGCTCGATCGCTTTGCGGACAACACGCCTGTCCTGGGGGCCCGGCTCAGGATGGACATTGACGGCCAGGTGATCGACGCGCGCGCAGACGGCGAGGTCTATCGAATCGAGCTGCCGGCTGCGATCGACCCTGGAAGCCTGCCGGTGGTGGCAACGATCGTCACACCTGATACGTCTGATCTGCTGACTGCCGAGTTGCTGGTTCCGAAGCCAGGTGCTCAGCCGCCCGCGCCTGATGGGGCGAGCGCGCCGGACGCTGCAGTGACGTCGTCGCGCGTCCTGCTTGACCGGATGCCCGCATCAGCCCTGCTGCTGGGCGCCGCGACGGCGATCCTCACTGGCGTGATCGGATGGTTGATCGGACGCCGTCGCTCGGGAGCGAAGTCATGATGCCCGTGTCATTGCATGGCAGGCCTGCGGCACCGCTGTGCCGGATGGTGCTGATCGCGCGTCGCACGGCGGTCATCCTGGCTGCGTCGGCATTCTGCGCCGGTGTGATGGCCCATGAGGGACACGTTCATGCTGATGCCCCGCCGGTCGTGTCCGGTGTCGATGGCTTGCAGCGCCCGCAGCGATTGGACGACGGTTCGGTGTGGTTGCCCAAAATTTCGCAGCGTCAGATGGGTCTGCGCACGGCAGTCGTTGCCGCCACCGACAGTCGACGTGCGCTCGAGTTGCCCGGCGAAGTTCTGGCCGACCCGGACGCGGCCGCACGTGTGCAGGCCACGCTGGCCGGGCGTATCGAGCCTGCACCCCGCGGCCTGCCTGCAGTCGGGCAGAAGGTGGCGCGCGGTCAGGTGCTGGCAGTGGTGCGGGCGACCATCGATCCCTTGTCGCAGGCGTCACATCGCGCGCTGCTCGCGGAGCTGAGTGCCACCAGAGACCTGGCGAGCAAGCGGGTCGCACGCCTCAACTCGCTGTCCGATACCGTGCCGCGACGCGACATCGAGACGGCCGAAAGCGAGCTTGCCAGTGTGCAGGCGCGCCTGCAGGCGCTGTCGTCCGCCACTACCGTCACCGAGGTGCTGACCGCGCCGGTCGCCGGCGTGATCTCGCGTGCCGAGGTGCTGACCGGACAGGTGGTGCAGGCGCGCGAGGTCCTGTTCGAGATCATCGATCCCACGCGTTTGCGCATCGAGGCTTCGACTTTCGAGCCGGCATTGAGTGGTGAGGTGGTCGATGCGTCGGTCAGCATTCAGGGCAAGGCCGTGGCGCTCGTCTATGCGGGGGCCGGGCGACAGATGCGCGGACAAGCCCTGCCGCTGGCGTTTCGGGCACGGGGCGCCGAACTCGCTGGCCTGGCGGTCGGTCAGTCGGTGCCGGTCACGGTGCGCGTGCGCGATACCGTCCGTGGCATGGCGGTGCCTGCGGCAGCGCTGGTTCGCAATGCCGCCAACGAGACGGTCGTCTGGGTCAAGACAGCGCCCGAACGCTTCGAGCCTCGGCGTGTTGTCGTGGCGCCGCTCGATGGCGCGCGCTGGCGCGTCGCCCAGGGGCTGGCCGCGGGCGATCGTGTGGTGACCGAGTCTGCCGCGCTGCTGGCTCAGGTGCGCTGAGGTCGCCGCCATGTTCAAGCTGATCCTTGATGCCAGCCTGCGCCATCGCCTGGTGGTGCTGGCTGCGGCCCTGCTGTTGCTGGTCTTTGGCAGTCTGCAGACCCTGCGCATGCCGGTCGATGTGTTCCCTGACCTCAACCGGCCCACCGTGACCTTGATGACCGAGGCCGGTGGGATGGCGCCCGAGGAGGTCGAGCAACTCATTGCCGTGCCGCTGGAGGCCGCGATGAACGGGCTACCCGGCGTGCAGACGGTTCGTTCGGTGTCGGCGGCAGGCTTGTCGGTCCTTTACCTCTCGTTTGGCTGGGACACCGACATCTGGCGTGCTCGGCAGTTCGTGGCCGAGCGGCTGGCGACACTTGAGTCGACCTTGCCGACCGGCATCGTGCCCAGAATGGGCCCGGTGAGCTCGATCATGGGCGAGATCCTGCATGTCAGCGTGCCGATTGCCTCTGCCGAGCGCGGAGAAGGCACCTCCATGGCGACCCGCGAATTCGCCGACTGGGTGCTGCGCCCTCGACTGATGTCGATTCCGGGTGTGGCCCAGGTCGTGCCCATTGGCGGTGAAGTGCGGCAGTTCCAGGTGCTGCCCGATCCCCGTCGCATGGCAGCGCTGGGTGTGACGGCGGAAGACATTCGACGGTCGATCGCGGCTTTTTCTGCCAACACCTCGGGCGGCTTTCTCGAATCCAATGGTCGCGAGTACCTGATTCGCCAGATCGGTCGCACGGCGCGTCTGCAGGATCTCGAGCAGGTCCCGGTGGCCGCACGAAGCGAGTCGGGTGCGCAAGGGCGGAATGCGCCGACCATCGTGCTGCTGTCTCAAGTGGCCGAAGTGCGCTTTGGCGCCGCCGTGCGGCGCGGCGATGCCGGACTCGACGGCCAGGCGGCGGTGATCTTGTCTGTGCAGAAGCAGCCGGGTGCCGACACGGTGCGCCTGACGCGCCAGATCGAAGCCGCACTTCTGGAGTCGAAGGCGTCGCTGCCTGCCGGCATGCAGGCGCCGCGCATCACCTTCAGGCAGGCAGACTTCATCGAAGCCTCGGTGGGCAATCTGCAGATCAAGCTGATCTCGGCCGGCGTGGTCGTGGCGGTGGTGGT
>JBILSK010000482.1:0-2872 GCA_044372165.1 Burkholderiaceae bacterium
CATGGCTGCGCCCCACAGGATCATCGCGGTACCGACCAGCGAAAAAAATGCGGTGGTGACACCGAAGAAGCCCACATAGAAGGGGCCGACCCAGAAATCGAAGAGATCACCCCCGACGAGGGTGCCACCGCGAACCCGGTACTTACGTTCAAAACTCAGCATGGCCATGTCTGGATCCCCTTCTCCCGTGCACTCGATCCAACCCGCGCACGACGAGACTGTTTATCTAGACGGGCGCAACCGGTGCTGAAGAACCGGCCGCGCCCGCGCGTTCGCGTGGAACGCTTCCCTTACTTGCTCGGATTGGCCGCGTTGTGCGCAGCTCCCCGGGCCGCCGCCGCTTTCACGGTGTCGGGATGCCAGGTGTTGATGTTGTAACGATCGCCACTGATCTGGATCAGGTGGATGCTCGCCGACACGAATGCGATCAGCAGTCCGGTGAGGATGATCGCTTTGCGTGGGTCGACTATTCGCCAGAAACGCCACATGTTTCAGTCCTTTCTAACTAAGGTGGGAGATGACCGTGTAGACGGAAGACATCACGCCGTCCCACAACGATCGCGCGCCCTGGGCCCCGGGGAGCCACGTGCGCCAGTTCCAGGTGAGCAGCTGGCCCAACACGGCAAACACCAGAAATGCGCCGAACAGCACGATAAAGACCAGGTGCAGTCCCTCGAGCGGTTTGACGAAAGTGCTGGAAGTGGGGTGATTGACTTGCGCGTGTTTCATCAGTGCTTCCTTGGATACCTGACTCAGGCGTTGCGGGACTTCAGAACCAGGGGCGCCAGATCCACACCAGACTGTGGGCGATGAACGCACCCACGGCCCACAGGACGTAACCCTGCAGGTAGTACTGGTGGAACTCTTGGCACTCCGCGTCCGTCAGACCCGACGGATTCACTTTGTCAGCCATGTTGTTGCCTCTTCTGAATTGCCTTGCGGCAAGACTCGACACGCCAGGTCGTCGCCGACCCGGCACCCGATACACCGGGCGAACCCGGCGTCATTGCCCCGACCATCCGGGGAGAAATCAGTTCGCGGATCACGCGGCCTGTCCCTCCCTGGATCGTCCGAACAAACTGTTGAGCCGCTGGACGTCGACCTGCTGCGCACCGGCAGCACGGGCGTCCTGTTCGGCCCTGTCTCTCATCTGCTTGGCTGCCGAGATGCGCACGAGCACCGGCTGGGCGTCGATCAGCTCATGCAGTCGTCGCTGCGCCTGCGGCTCCCAAGGCATCGAGGCAGCACCTGACGCACGGCTGGGAGTGGCATCGATGCGATCCATCTCGCTGGCCAGCGGCAGGATGTGGAAGAGCGCATCGAAGAGCGCATTGCAGACTTCCTGCAGCACGTAGGTGGCACCCGCATAGCCCATGAAGGGTGTGCCGGTGTGGCGCCGGATGATGGCGCCTGGAAACGATGCGGGGATGAAGCTTGCACGGCTGCCAGCCTCTGCCAGGTACATCCGCTCGTTGAAGCTGCCGAACATCACCAGCGGCGGCTTGTCGTGCACCAGCTGCCTCACCGCCTCGTTGTCGGTTTTCTCGCCCGGCTTGCGGGCCACCGCGAAGTGGCACGGCAGGCCCATCTCGTCTTCGAGGAAATGGCGCAGACCCCGGGTGTAGGTCTCGTTGGCCACCACCGCAAAGCTGGCCGTGCCAAAGAAGTCCTGCGTCACCGAGCGCCACAAGTCCCAGATCGGCTTGACTGTGGTGTGCTTCTCGCGCTGGATGAACGGTTCGGGGTCAAGCCCCAGCAGTTCGCCCAGCGTGCGCAGGAATTTCGTTGTGCTGTGCAGACCGATCGGTGCCTGCAGATAGGGTCGCTCCAGCGCCTCGCACAGCATGCGGCCGAACTCGCGGTACATGCAGATGTTCACGTCGGCTTCGACCAGCTGTGAGACATCGGCCAGGTGCGAGCCCAGCGGGAAGACCATGTTGATTTCGGCGCCGATGCCCTGCACCAGGCGGCGGATCTCGGCGAGGTCACTGGGCGAGTTGAAGGTGCCGTAGCTGGGTCCGATGATGTTGACCCGCGGCTTCTCACCGGGTGCGCGCGGCTTGCGCGCCGGCACCTTGCGCAGCCCGTACTCCGACCACAGCCAGTACATCGCGCGGTTGGCGCACTGCCACTGGTCCTCGTCGATGGTGCGCGGCAGGAAGCGCTTCAGGTTGGTGCCTTCGGGCGTCACACCGCCACCGATCATCTCGGCGATCGAGCCGGTGACCACCACCGAGGGCAGGTCGGGGTCGAGTACCGAGTGGGCACGCTTCATCGCGCCCTCCGTTCCTTCGCGACCAAGTTGCTCCTCGGCCAGTCCGGTCACCACGATGGGCAGCTCGTGCGGCGGCAGCGCGTCGCTGTAGTGCAGCACCGAGGTGACGGGCAGGTTCTCGCAGCCAACGGGGCCGTCGATCACCACTTGCAGTCCCTTGATGGCGGTGAACACGTACACCGCACCCCAGTAGCCACCCGCACGATCGTGGTCGAGGACGAGCATCAGATCATCTCCTCGGCCTTGCGCTTCTTCATCAGCTTGATGACCTGGCGCCGTGTGGACTCGCGGAACTCTGGACGGTCCTGCGGCACGGTTTCCCAGACGCCGGAGGCGTGGCCGGTGCCCACGTCCTCGAAGAAGGCCTGCATGGTGTCGAAGCGCGACTTATTGGCGATAGCGGTGTTGATGACGGTGGCGAGCGACCCTGCGCCAGCGGGCCCCATCAGAGGGCGCGCCGAGATCAGGTTCGTGAAGTACAGCGCCGGGGTGCGGGCCTGCTTGGCCGCCTGCACGACCGGTGTGGTGCCGATGGCCAGGTCTGGTTTGAACTCGCGCATCGCCGCGAGGTCCTGCTCGAGCGAGGCGCGGAACTGC
>JBILSK010000483.1:0-2848 GCA_044372165.1 Burkholderiaceae bacterium
ATCCCCCATCCGGTGAAGCTGCGTTGACTGCACGCCGCCGGCACGTGCTGTCGCATCTGCTGGCGCTGCCGCTTCCTGTGGCGGCTTCCTTGCTGACCGGGTGCGCCCGCCCTCTCCAGGCAGCGGTGCCGAGCAGCGACGCCGGCCGGGCAGACCTGCCCTCTGGCACGCGCGTGCGCATCGTCCAGGTCAACGGCGCCCGCGAGTTGCACCGTGCCCTGGACCAGGCCAACGCGCAAGGCGGCGAGACCCGGATCCAGCTGGTCGATGGCGTCTATCGGGTCACACGAACCCTGCAGGTGCAAGCACCAGGCATCACCATCGAGTCCGTGTCAGGGCGACGTGACGCGGTGACGATCGAAGGTGACGGCATGCGCGCGGACGCTGCCATCGGCAACGTGATCAGGGTTGCCAGCCCACGCTTCACGCTGAGATCGGTCACCGTGCAACGGTGCGCCAATCATCTGGTGCAGATTGCCGGTGAATCCGGTGCGCATGCGCCGCACCTGATCGATTGCATCTTTCGCGACGCCTTCGAGCAGCTGGTCAAGATCAGCACAGCGTTGCCCGCAGGCAATGATCGCTTTTGCGACGACGGGCGAGTCGAAGGGTGTGTGTTCGAGTACCCGGCGGGAATTGGCCCGCAGTACTACATTGCGGGGGTGGACGGTCACAACTGTCGACGCTGGCGTGTTCACGCTTGCACCTTTCGCAACATTGCCAGTCCGAGCCGCCATGTTGCCGAGCAGGCCGTGCATTTCTGGGGCACATCGGACATCGTCGTGGACGGCAACGTGTTCATCGACTGCGACCGCGCCATCCAGTTCGGTCTGGGCCGCGATCGCAGTGTCACAGGCGGCGTCATCCGCAACAACGTCATCTGGCATGCCGACAACGGGCACCCCTATGCCGATGTGGGCATCAGTCTTGAAAGCAGCGCCAACATCCTGGTTGCGCACAACACGGTGCTGCAGATGCACCCTTACCCCAATGCCATCGAATTCCGATTCCCTTCGACGCGCGGCGGGATCGTGGCAAACAATCTGACCAATCGGGCGATACGGACGCGCGACGGTGGTTCGGCGAACGTGAGTCACAACCTCACCGATGCGCGGCCCAGCTGGTTCCTCAATCCATCGCAGGGGAACTTCCGCCTCAAGCAGCCGACTCCGGGTGTGACCGATGCCGGCAGAACAGACCTGCCGGGGATGGAACGGGATATCTCGGGTGGGGCGCGACCACAGGGCTTGGCACCGGATATCGGCGCTGTCGAGTCCTGATCAGCGGTGGGTCTTCACCCACAGACTCAACACACTCAGCGCCTGGCCGGGTGACACCGAGCGCGGACCGGCTGAATAGATCTGCCAGGCCTCTCGCCCCAGCCGTGCGAACTTGTGGCTCAGCTCCAGCCATTCATTCGAGAGCACTCGCCGGAAACTGGCCGCACTGATGGCGCCCGAACGTTCATTGGCGGCCTGGAGATGCTCGGTCCAGTCGCGCAACTGGCGCATCAGACGCGGCTGCGGCTCATCGATGCCTGCCTCGAATGCGTCATGCAGGTTCATCTCCGCATCGGTGGGTGCGAGACCGAGGCGAGACAACAGGCGGCGTCGCAGCTGGCGCGACAAGGCAGTCATCTGGTCCATGCCGGCACGGGTGTGATTCGTCGCGTGGTTGCGGTAATCCAGCAGGCGTTCATTGACCAGCAGCAGACCTTCGCCCTGATCGGCCAGATGCGCGATCAGGTTGTAGTCCTCGCACAAGGGATAGTCCGCCGGATAGACCGGGTCGGGCGCGCAATCCCGCCGAAACATCAGGGTGGAGTGAGTCACGAAGTTGTGAAAGAGCAGCGCCGCGCGAGCCGCTTCGCCGCTGTAGCGCCAGTCTGCAGTGACCCGGATCGGGCGGCCTGCTTCATCGACTTCCTGAATCAGGGAATAGACAGCACTGGCCCTGGGGTGACGATCGAGCATGTCTGCCTGATGCTTGAGTCGCGGGGCACGCGACACATCATCCTGGTCGGTCACGGCGATGTAGGCGGCTCGAGCTGACTCGATCGCGCGATTGCGCGATTGCACGACATGTTGATTGGTCGCATTGCGCAGCGTCCGAAAGCGGGCATCGTCGATGCTTGCCAACAGGGCAGGCGTGCCATCCGTCGAGGCGTCGTCCACCAGGATGGCCTCGAAGTCCGATTCGGTCTGACGCTTGAGGGCATCCAGCGTCGCAGGCAGAAAGGCCGCGCCGTTGTAGGCCGCACAGATGACACTGATTCGGGGCATGGGCTGGGTTCAGCGCATGCGGCAGAAAAAGCGTGTCGCTCGCCGGTCGGAGCGGGACACGCTCATTGACTCACGGAACCGGTCCGCGCCGACGACTGGGCGAGCGGGAATCGCGCCAGCTCGTTTGGCCAGCGCGCGGACTGGTCCGTCAGGCGCCGACGTGCCGCCTCAAGTTGATCGGGCGTCACTGTCGAGGTGAGCAGGTCGGACCCGACGCCACCGAGGCGGGTCGACAGCACGGTCACGGTCGAGTGATCGCCCGCCCCCGTGAGCATGGCCCATGCGGTCAAGGCCTTGGCCTTGTAGTCGGTTGCCGCCACACGGCCACCAACGGTGTACCAGGACCACACCAGACGTTCTTCCTGGGCACTGCGCACCCGCCACTCGCTCACGACAGCCGCGCTGCGAGCCAGTTCGATGCCATGCGCCTCCCTGGACACGCTGCGCCAGCGCTTGTCGGTATCGGACAGCACCGTGTTGCCAAACGCGATCATTTCGTGACCCTCGCGCTGGTCCGCGAAGTAGGCGAGAAAGAGCTCCGTACCGTGGGCCGGGTCCAGCACGCC
>JBILSK010000484.1:0-2834 GCA_044372165.1 Burkholderiaceae bacterium
AAGGCGGAGAGCGTCTCGGTCTGCATGGCCACCGCCAGGCGCTCCAGCATCGGGCGACTCTCCGGCAACACACGCGCCGAATCGAAATCGAACTGGATGGTCAGGTCGATGCGTGCGGGTTCCACCCTGAGGTTTCGACCTGACGCGCCGAGGCTGCGCGTCAGTGGCCGCGGCTTGAGGGCTTCGACGAACTCATCGACCGTCGCGTTGGACACCGGTGCGCCGCGCTCGTTGGGTGCCTGTTGCGCAACAGCCTCGCGCAGACCGGGCAGGGCAAGCAGCGTGGCCGCAAGAAGCACACCCATCGTCTTCATCGAAACTCCTCCACTTGCACGAGTGCCGCACCCATCGCCGCTGTGCGGCCGGTGATGCCCTTGCCCAGAAAGAAGTCGACCAAGCTGCGACGCGAGCCGAGGTCGGCCACCGAATACGAGAAGGGTCCTGCCGCCGTGTCAGCGATCGAGCGGAAGATCGAGGGGTCTCTGGGCGAGGCGCTGACCACGAACAGGATACGGTTGATTCCAGGCGGGCCTGCAGCCATGACCTGCCAGCCCGGTCGAGGCATGACGTAGGACTGCCCGGCCTGCACACGGTTGTCGGCATCGAGCCGATTGGGAAAAAGCAGGTAGAAGCTCTTCTCATCGCTGCCCAGCAGCACGGCGTAGAGGTAGCCGCTCGAGCCGGGCCGCACAGTGAACGTGAGTGGATCCACGCCGATGCGCACGCGCGAGGGCACATCCACCGCAAGTGCGAGGCGCGGATCACGCTGGTTGTAGATGTCCTGCAGAGTCGCGATCGAGCCCAGCGCTTCGATCGCGGCGGGAGCGGCAGGCAGGGCGGGAATCGCTGCTGGCGGTGCGAGCGCAAGCTGCACCGGCGCAGGCGGCGGTGGCATCTGGGTCGGCGGCGCTGCAGGCGGAGCAACGGCCACCGGCGGACGACTCGGCGCCACCGCAGGCGGAGCAACGGCCACCGGTGGGCGACTCGGCGTCACCACTGGCGGAGCGACCGCCACTGGCGGGCGACTCGGCAGGACGGGCACAGCCTCGATTGCCACGCCCGTCACGGGGCGCTCGACCTGCACTTGCGGCGGACGCGGTGGCGGAACCCCAGGCGGACGCTGTTCTGCTGGCGTGGTCGCTGGCGTGGTCGCTGGCGGGGTCGCTGGCGTGGAGGGGACTGCGGCCACGGTCACCGCAGGCGAAGCAGGCGGCACCGCCACGGCGGGCATCGATGTCCCGGATGCGGGCGACGTCACGACAGTTGCTGGAGCAGCCGCAATGGGCGGCGCAGCCACGACCACGAGATTGCGGTTACCTTTGACCTGCAGGGTGGAGGGCAGATAACCCGAGGCCCGATGTGGCGCTATCAGGGTGTCCATTCGCGTCTGCGCACAGACGCGCAATTCATCGAGCGACACCGCCCCGCTGTCATTCAGGTCCTTGGCCTCGCCCAGCAGGCATTGGGTCATTGCGTGAGTGGCATGTCCCCCCAGCGAGGCACTGTCCCAGCTCACCTCCTCATGACTGGCCGAGGCGATCTGAACGAAGTTTTCCTGGTGCACCCCCAGGCGCGACAGCTCAGCCAGCAGGCTGCGCGTGCGCGGCTGATTGACCCCCACGCTGCAGCGCTCGGCGGACGATGTACCGTTGAACTTCGCCTGTGGCAGCTCGCCGGACAGGCTGCGGGTCGTGCCACGAATGACGCCCCCGGAAAAGCAGGCATCGATGAAGGCAAACACCTTGTCGGCAACCCGGCTGATCGGTTGCAGCTGCTCGGCCAGTTCGGCCTCGGACATGACATCGTCCTCGCCGAACGGACCTGGGGTCCAGGTCTGCAGGCCTTCGACACAACCGTCCTTGCCAGCGTATCGCGCCCCATGCCCGGACCAGTAGACGAGCAGGCGATCACCGGGCTTGACCCGTTCACGCAGTCGGCGCAACTCGGCCAGGATCTGCGACTTGGTGGCGCGATCATCGCGCAGCTCGATGATCGCGTCGGGAGCGACCCCCATCGCCAGTGCCATCCGACGGGCATTGGCCACATCATGACCGATGCCCTTCAACGGCTCGGTTCGCGAGGCCTCGGCATAGTTGCCGATGCCGACGATCAGCGCATGTCGGCCCTCGCTTGCCGCGGCCGGACAGGCCCAGGCGATCAGGCCCATCATCAGCACCGCCAACACGCGACCGCCTGACCACAGCGCGTGGATGCGCGTCAGAAGACCTGTTTCGTTCACTCTCATCTGCGCCCCGCTGCATCGCACTGCCCACACGCGCACCGCGCGCGCACCGGACATGACCTGCCTGCTTGTTTCCTCGTTCCTGCCTCAGACCAAGCCTACTCCAGGCGCGAGTGAAGATTCAGACGATCGAAGGTCACGAACGGCAGAGGGCAGGCGACCGGTGACAGACGGCACTCGCGCGACCCGGGCAAAATCGGCCGGAGCCCCCGGACCGAACCATGCCCGCCACCCTGCCCCCGTCGACTGCTCCCGGCCTGCGCCGCTCTCGCACCGCCTTGCTCAAGACGGCCCTGACCCTTCTGGGTGTACTCCTGGGGGTCACCCTGGGAGCCAGCCTCAGCCATGCGGCATCGTTCGACTGCACCAAGGCCGCCACGCTCGTCGAACAGGCGGTGTGCGCCAACCCCAGGTTGAGCCGCCTCGACGAGGACCTCGCCAGCCTGTATCGCGAGGCGGTGCGAAAGGACGCCACGATCCGGACCGACCAGCAGAACTGGCTCAAGCAGCGAAACCTGTGTCGCAACGAGCCTTGCCTCATCGGCGCCTATGAGCAGCGACTCGCCGAACTCGCAGACTTCAATGTCCGATA
>JBILSK010000485.1:0-2829 GCA_044372165.1 Burkholderiaceae bacterium
CTCAGCCAGCAGCTGCCGCAGGCCCGGGACATCCGCTTGCGCATCGGCATTCAAGGCCAGCACCAGCACCGGACGACCATCGACCTTGAGGCTGCGAGGATCGTGCGCAGCCCGGGCAAGGAGATCCAGTCGCGCAGGCGTGAGCGTGTCGGGCCGCGGGTCCAGCCGAACACACAGCCCGACCTCGATGTCCGCATGCTCCAGGAGGAGCGCCAGCGTGGCGCTCACCGACTCATCACAGGTGAGGTCGAAACAGAAGGCCTGCACGCCGTGCCGACGTGCCATCAGAGCCTGTCGACGCAGGGTATCGATCTGGTGCGGATCGGAGAATCCGACACAGTCGTGAGGCAAGGCAGGTTGAGGGTGTCCGATTGACGCGGTGCGGCCCTGGCGCAAGGCCTCCCAGTCGACAGGGGCGTACAAGGCGATCAGGCGCACGTCCGAATGAACCGGACCGAACCAGATGTCGTCCTCGAAGCGCGTGGCCAGGTCCGGCAGCGCGTGCCTCAGCTCCGACGCACCCGCCACCACGTAGTGCCAGAACGGATTGATGCCAGCCAGACGGATGTCGCTGTAGGTCGACAGATAGAAGCGCGTATCGAAGTTGTCGGACGGGTTTCGGCCTTCCTGCCAGCCCTGCTCGCAATAGTGTCGAATCGGATCCGATGGAGGCGGCTGCACATCGGCGTTCATCGACAGGTAAAAGGGTTCGTCGAACAAGCCTGATCGACGGATGTCATCGACCTGCGCATCGAGAGCCTTCGCGTTCAGCGCCGCTAACTCTGCCTCCTGGGCATCGCCCGACTGAACCGACTGCGCGGCCAGCACGCTGCGCCCCTCCTGGCGACCATGCCGCAGGAAGTGGACCAGCGGATTGACGTGCGCCCGTGCGACATCCGGGTTGCGCGCCAGATACTGCGAGGTGCTGAACGACTCGGACGGATCCCGACCCTCGCGCCAACCGTGGAGCAGGTAGTGGCGGGCAGGATCAACCCGCGAGGCGCGCAGATCGGGATTGCGGGCCAGGTAGAACTCGGCATCGAAGAGCGGGCTGCTGCGCACCAGCTCGAGCGCAGAGCCAAAATAGAGATCGCGACGGGCGCGCAATGCCTCACCCAGGCTCGGTCTGCCCGCAGCCCCTGCCGCTGCCGTCCCGGGCCGCGCCAATCGAAGTGAGTTGGCCAGTCCGCGGGCCGGCGCCATCGCTCGCCACGAACGGGAACGCATCACTTCGTCGAGCTGATGCTGAACACGACTGACTTCGTCCTGAAGGTGGCGCGTCTGCGCTTCGCGCTCGTTCAACCATGCGGTGAGTCGGGCGACCTGCTGCTCCTGCAGCCGAGCGTCGTCGGACAGACGTGCTTCGGAGGAGCGACGCTGCTCGGCTTCGCTGTGCAAGGCGCGCAGCTGCTCCTGCAGGCCGGCGACCGTCGCCTCGGTCATCTGGGCACTGTGATCGGCCTGCGCCGCGCGCGACTCGGCCTGGCGCATCTGCTGGCTCAGCCGGTTGATCTCCGCCTGCCGGCTGATCGATTTGCCGAGTGCCGCGAAGGCCGCGCGCACATAGTGCACATCGGGCGGTGCGAGCTTGCACAGCCGAGCGGCCAGCTCCGGCGGCTGCGCGCCCGGAAACAGCACCCCCAGCCCATGACCATGGAAAAAGGAAAACGTGCGACCGGGAAACTGCTCGCACAGCTCTTCCCAGAAGCGCCAGACGCCGAAGCCGCGTTCACGCACATTGATGTCGTGAAAGAGGACCGCAGCCCGCGGACTCAACTTGGGGAGCCAGGACTCGTAGTCGTGCTTGACGTCGTCATAGAAGTGCCGACCGTCGATATGGATCAGGTCGACGCTTTCCGACTGGAAATACTCGAGCGCCTCATCGAAGGTCGAGCGGATCAACGATGAAAAGCCGGCGAAGTGCTGTCGGTGATAGGCGGAATAGTCCTGCCAGATGCTGTCGTCGTAGCGACCCGCATGCTCCTCGCCTTGCCAGGTGTCGACGCCAAAGCAGCGTGTCGGCAGCCCCGCCTCCTTCACGGTCTGGCAGATGGCGCTGTAGGAGTCGCCCTTGTGCACGCCGAGCTCGACGTAGGTCGAGGGCTTGAGCTCGCGCATCAGCCAGAAGGCGAACGGAATGTGCTCGTGCCAGCTGGCAATGTCGGTCAGACGCGCCGGGAAGGCCGTCAGCACCGCCAGGTCATCGAACACCAGGCGAACCGTGGCGGGGTCGTGTTGATCGTCCATGGGTGCGTCAGGCGCGTACGTCGAGGTCGGTTGCAGGGGAGAGGTGCTCACGAGTCGGAGACCTCGATCTTGGACAGGCCGATATGGGTCATCGGAATGCCGATCAGACCGGTGGAGGCGCTGCTGGATTCGGACTTGATGAACAAGGCGTCATGAATCCACTGCAGCTGCACATGGTGTTCCTGGGTGCCGGCTGCGGCCGACACGACAAAGCTGTAATGACCGGGCGGCAGGATGGGCATGTCGAATGAAAACTCGGCCTGATACGCCTCACCTGGCGGAACCTCGAGGTCCGAGTCCATGCAGGTGAGGAAGGTGTTGTCGCCAAACAGGGTCTGACCGAGCGCGTCCTTCAGAAAAAATCCCACGATCGGCCGACTCACCGCGCGCACGGCATCGATGGTGATCTGCAACGTCACCGACTCTCCGCCCACGACCCAGTTCAGTCCGGTGCCATCGGTGTCGACCAGTCTCACGTCACGGATACGGGCATCGCCATTGCCGAAGGACGCGGCTTGCGGGTCGAACTCGAAGACCTTCAGGTCGTTGCGCAGGTTCGAATGATTGATGAACGCCGCGCGC
>JBILSK010000486.1:0-2822 GCA_044372165.1 Burkholderiaceae bacterium
TGTAAGGTGAGTCATGCCTGCCCCGCCCCTGTCTTCTCGCCCTGCACTTCCTCGGGGCACCGGTTCGCTCGCCGCGATGCTGGGGCGATGGATGGACCACCTCGCCCCCAGGCGCTGTGCCCTGTGCCTCGCCTGGCTGACGCCGGGTGCCCTGCCCGGCGTGTGTCGCGGCTGCCTGCTCGACCTGCCGGGCGCATCGCACAGGCGGTGTGCCCGGTGCGCGCTGCCCCTGGCACTCACACCGCTCGCGCCGCCCTGCGCCTGTCTGAGCCTGCCCTGGCCGATCGACCGCACGGTAGCAGTCGCCGATTACGCGCCCCCCTTCGATCGCCTGATCGGCGCGCTCAAGTTCGGCCGGGACCTGTCGCTGGCGCGCCCCCTGGGAGAGCTGCTGGCCCTGGCCTGGCTGGGCCGCGCCGACGCAGGCACTCCAAGCGGCGCGCACGACGGCCCGCCTGAACGGGCCCCTGATTGCCTGGTGGCCGTCCCCCTGAGCGAACAGAGACTGGCCGGGCGAGGCTTCAACCAGTCGCTCGAAATGGCCCGGGTTGCGGCGCGTGCCCTGGGAGGCCGCTTGCCGGTGCTGGCGCAGGGGCTGCGACGGTCGCGGCACACACCGCCGCAATCAGGCCTTGACCTGCCGGCACGCAGGCTGAATCTGCTCGGATCACTGTGCTGCGATCTTCGCCTGGACGGCCAACGCGTCGGGCTGGTGGACGATGTGATGACCAGTGGCAGCACAGCCTGCGAAGCTGCACGCGCACTGAAAGCGGCTGGCGCGACAAGCGTCGTGGTCCTGGTGGCAGCCCGCACCGCCTGACACCGAACCTCGCCCCCTTGATTGCGCTGATGCCAGATCCACTCGTCTAGACTTCCCCCATGTTCAATGTCGTGCTGGTTCACCCCGAGATCCCTCCCAACACCGGCAATGTGATCCGCCTGTGTGCCAACACCGGCTCTCGCCTGCATCTGGTCGAACCACTCGGGTTCACGCTGGATGACGCGCGGATGCGTCGCGCCGGCCTGGACTATCACGAGTGGGCGACGGTCCAGGTGCATGCGTCCTGGGACGCACTGCTCGAGACCGCGCGCCCCGATCCGCAACGGATGTTCGCCCTCACCACCCGCGGTAAGTGCGGCCCTGCCCAGATCAGGCTGCAGGCCGACGACTGGTTCGTCTTCGGCTGCGAATCCGCCGGATTGCCTGATGCAGTGCGTGCACAGTTCGATGCTGCGCACTGCCTGCGGCTGCCGATGCGGCCCGGCAATAGAAGCTTGAACCTGTCGAATGCCGTGGCCGTGGTGGTGTTTGAAGCCTGGCGCCAGAGCGGATTTTCCGGGGCCGACCGTCCATCGTGACAAAGTCGCTGTCGGAACCGGCGAGTCGCGCCTATCGTCCGCGGGTCGGCAGCCCGTTTCGGGCGGCGGGAGTAACTGAGATGAACCGCAGCAACTGGCTCGCAAAGGTGATCGCCGGAAGCGGGCGCTATCGCGTCCTGCGCAGCTTCGTGCTTGCGGGACTGTTCGCGGGCTTGGTCGTGTTTGCAGTGACAGGCAAGGTCCTCAGCGATGCCCTGGTCAACCGGATGGTCAACCGGGACGCGGAGGTGAGCCAGGCCTTCGTGCAGGCGCTGGTGAATTCGAGCGGCGTGGTCGGGCATTTCGCGGGCGACCGCAACGAAGACTCGCAAGAGCGCTTCGAAGAATTCTTCCGCAATGTGTCCGCACTGCCGGACGTCATTCGCACCCACCTGTTCGCCACCGACCTGAAGGTCATGGCGTCCACCCGCGTGGAGATGGTGGGGCACACCCACGGCCGCAACGGGGAACTTGATCGCGCACTGGCCGGAGAGACCGTCAGCGCCCTCGTCCCGGCTCCGACGAAACAGGAACACCGCTTCTTTGCGCCCGACACCTCGATGCTGCTGGAGAACTACATCCCGGTGACGGACCCACGCAGCGGCAGGGTGATCGGCGTGGTGGAGTTCTATCGCTCACCGGTTGCACTCTGGGAGGCCATCCATCGCATGAGGCAACTGGTCTGGCTGTGTGCCGGCGGCGGTGCGATCTTCCTGTTCGCCGTGCTGCTGAGCCTCATCCGGCAGACCGACAGGCTCATCCTGCGTCAGCAGACCGAACTGGCCGAGGCCCGCAGCGCGACTGTGCTCAGCGAATTGTCGGGGGCAATTGCTCACAGCATCCGCAATCCCCTGGCCTCGATCCGTTCGACCTCGGAACTCGAGTGCCTGTCGCCATCGTCAGGCCCCCAGGCGCACGAGGACATCATTCGCCAGGTCGACCGGATCGATGCATTGGTCACTTCGCTGCTCAGCTACAACAGCGGCCAGACCCGGATGCGGGCTCCGATTTCCGAGACGGTGGACCCTGCGCGAGTGATCCGATCGGCCACCGAGGCCTTCGCCCGCCAGTTCGATGAACGGGGCACCCAGTTGCAGGTTCAGGTCGACCGGCTGCTGCCGTCGGTACGAGGCGACGGCGTGCTGCTGGAACAGGCGGTCAACAGCCTGCTGTCCAACGCCTTCGAGGCAACGGCGGCAGGCGACACCGTGCGCGTCACCGCCGACAAGGAACCCGAGACCGGGCGCGTCGTCATCACGGTCAGCGATACCGGTCGCGGCTTCGACCCGGGCGACTTGCGCCGCGCTTTCCGGCCGTTCTTCACCACGAAACCCCAAGGCATGGGCGTGGGACTGGCCCTGGTGCGACGCATCGTGCGCATGCTTGATGGCGAGATCCGCTTGAACAGCACGCCGGGGCAAGGGACGGTGGTCACCCTCGAACTGCCGGAGGCCGGGGCATGA
>JBILSK010000036.1:0-9370 GCA_044372165.1 Burkholderiaceae bacterium
ACCGAGCGGTGCTGCTGAGGAAAATCCATCGGCAGGAACCGGTACGGCATGAGGTTGAACGACATGAACTTCATGAACGTCTCCCTGGTGGCGGCCGCGGGGTGCGGCCCGACTTGTCGTGTCTGCGAGGCACCGCCCGGATCTGCGCCGGGTCATGAACCTTTGAGACGCATTCTAGACGGGCTTGCGCACCAGCGTGTTCCACTGCCGGACGACCTTGATGACCGTCCCGCGATCGGCTCTGAGTCGATCAGGACTCCAGCCAGTCGACCAGCGGCTTCCAGGTGCTGCGATCGAGCTGGGTGCGTTGCGCCGGCAGATCGAACAGGGTCAGGCCGTGGGCGGCGAACTGAACGTAGTTCTGCGTGTCGCGCAAGTAACCCGCCAGGGGCACACCCAGGTCCTCGACGAAACGGCGCAGCTCGTCCGAGGCGCGCGTGCGCGGGTCCACCCGCATGCCGACCAATGCCACCTTCTGCGCGAACACCTTGTCCGAACCGCAGGCCGCGCGCAGATCGATCAGGAACTGGCGCGTGGCCATGATGTCGAACAGCGAGGGCTGGATGGGGACCGCGATCTTGTCGGCCACCCGGATCACGTCGGCGAGCTTGGCGGCGGGAATCTGGGCTGGGGTGTCGAGCACCACGTGAGTGACCCCCTTGGGCGGTCGCAAGCGCGCCTGGCTCACGTCCCAGGACTGGATGGGCGCCACGACATCCGGGCGCAGTCCGAGCCAGGTCCCGGTGGATTGCTGGCGGTCGATGTCACCGAGCATGACCGGCACGCCGCGGGAAGCGAAATAGCCGGCGATATTGGTGGCGAGGGTGGATTTGCCCACCCCGCCCTTGGGGTTCACGACTGCAATGACCGGCATGAGCTCAGGCACCCTGGATGGCGTTCGGTTCTCGGAATCGGTCGACTGCGATCGAAGGCATCATGCCGACCGCTTTGACACGGGGACGGCAAGTGTAGCCGCCTCGGGTAGACACCAATGCTCGGTCGATTCGCTATTCGAGCGATCGCTTCACGATCGCCGGCGTCAGCAATTCAGGCAGCACCTGCGGGCCCGCGCGATCGGGCCGATGGACCAGGTAGAGCGGCACGCCATTGCGACCATGCCGGGCCAGTTCCCGGGCGATGTCCGCGTCCTGCTGGGTCCAGTCGGCGCGCAGGGCCAGCACCCGGTGACGGGTAAAGAGTTCCCGGGTCGCAGGCCGATCGAGCACCCACTGCTTGTTGACCTGACAGGTGACGCACCAGGCGGCCGTGAAATCCACGAACACCGGCCGCCCCTGCGCCAGGGCATCGCGCACCGCCGCCTCGCTCCAGGCTTGCCAGGTGACGCTGTCTGCGGGGAGGCCATCCGGGGATCGGCCGTCCACACCGCTTGCCCCGGGCGCGCCGGACATCCGCCCCTGACCGGATTCGCGGGCGATGGGCACCATCACCGTCGTCGCGCCGACCAGGCAGGCAATCACCAGGCTCGCGGCCAATGCGCGACGCGGCCGAGGCGGCACCGAGAATCGCCCCCACGCCCAGGCCGCCATGCCCAGCAGCACCGTGGCCAACAACAGACGCAGCAGGGCGTCGGCCCCGGCCTGACGGGTCAGCACCCAGGCCAGCCAGGCCGCGCTCGCATACATCGGAAACGCCAGGATCTGGCGCAGGGTTTCCATCCATCGCCCGGGCCGAGGCAGCCAGGACAACCAGGTCGGAAACAGGCCCAGCAGCACATAAGGCAGCGCCATCCCCGCACCGATCGCCGTGAAGCTCAGCATCGACTGTGCCGCCGGTTGCGAGAGCGTCAGGCCAAGTGTCGATCCCATGAACGGCGCGGTGCAGGGTGTGGCCACCAGGACGGCGAGGACCCCGGCTCCGAACGATCCAGCCAGGGAAGGGCCCCGCGAGTTCGACCGCACACCGACGCCGCCCAGTCGGGTCAGCGTCAAGCCGAACTCGTAGACGCCTGAAAAATTCAGCCCGATCGCCACGAACAGCAGGGCGAGCGCCGCCACGAACCCCGGCGACTGCAGCTGGAAGCCCCAGCCGATGGCCTCGCCTGCCGCGCGCAAGGCGAGCATCAAGCCGCCCAGCAACCAGAAGGAGACCAGCACGCCGGCACCGAACGCCCCACCGCCGAGGCGCATGGCACGCCGGCCGGAGGGCGTGTCCGGTGAGCCACCGGCAAAGCCGAGGACCTTCAGACCGACCACGGGAAAGACACAGGGCATCAGGTTGAGCAGCAGCCCGCCCAGGGCAGCCAGCAGCCAGGGCAGCGGCCCGCCTGCGGCCAGGCCGGCTGCCTCGCCCGGCCTGTTGTCCGGCATCGAGCCATCGCCTGCCGGCCGGTCGGCCTGGCCGGACAGCAGTCGACCGGAGTCGACCGACGTCGCCCCCGTCAGGGGTGGGACCGGGTCGCCCGCGACCGAGATCAGCGTGGCGATCGGCGGGGCAGCATCCGTCGCCCGGGCGCTGAGCTCGAACACCCGACCATCGATGCGAACCACGCCTTCCAGCACAGGCGGCAGCGGACCCGGCTCGCCCCGTTGCAGATCGATCCGCGCACCGTCGCCTGCGCTCAGCAGCCTTTGCGGTGCCGGCGCCGAGACAATGCCCGGCGAATAGGGAAAGAACTCGGCCGCCCTCGCAGGCGTGCCGCCCGGCCAGGCGAAGCTCAGCGACAGCCCGTCTTCATGCCGGTGCAGGCGTGCCGGCATGGGCGGCGGCGCGGGCGTGCGCTCGGCCATCGCCGCAAAGAGCGGCGCATGGAGCGAGGCGCCCGGGGTCACACCGGCGTCAGCCCGGGGCAGCTCGATCGCCAGCCTCGCTTCTCCCGGAATGCAGACATCCTTGCAGACCAGCCACTGGGCATGGACTTCGACTCGCGTAGCCGAGCCCCCGGCTTGGCTCGTCGTGACCGGCAGACGGGCTTCGAAGGGCAGGACGATCTCGCCCTCGAAGCCGTAGTTGGCCAAGGGACCGATCCGAAGGCGCTCGGGCGCGGGCCAGCGAATCGGCCCGAACACGGTCCCCTCGGGTCCCTGGGGTGCAATCGTCGTCGGCAACCCCGAGTCGCCCGAATTGCGCCAGTAGGTGTGCCAGCCCGGACGGTGCGCGATGCGCAGACCCAGGTTGATCAAACCCTGCGAACTCGCGGCCAGGCGCTCGCCCACCAGTTCGACCTCGACCGCATCGACCCGCTGGGCGCCGGTACGGGCAGGCGCCGGGGTGGTCTGCACCGGCAGCCCGGTGCCGGAGGGGTTCGCCCCAGGCTGAGCGGCAGCCGCGCCCGGGGCCGCCGCCAGTGCGAGGCTGGCGAGAACACCGAGGAGCAGGCGATTTGCCAAGGAAGCGGCCACACGACGCGGCAGCCCACCCGGGCGCCTGGGTCGCATCAAGGACGGAAAGGACATGCGCGCGATGCTAACCGATCGTCTCGCGGCGGCCGGCTTGACCCTCCTCGGACGAATCCCTACCATCCGCCGGATGGACGAAGATCTGCAGGCACTAGCCCATCGTATCGACCGCCTGCTCGAGAGCATGCATCGGCTGACCGACGACAACCTCGCGCTGCGCTCGGAACTGGCCCGCTCACATGCACGACAAGCCGACCTCGAATCGCGGATCAGCGAAGCCCGGACCCGTGTCCAGGCGACCCTAGACCGGATCCCGGGCGGCGTGACGACGACTCTCGATACGCCCGTGGCATCCGCCCCGGACGCAGTTTCCGACGATCATCAGGCGGCTCACTGACATGGATCAGATCGACGTTCGGATTCTCGACCGCGACTACAAGCTCGCCGTCTCGGCGGAAGACAAGCCCCAGCTGCTGGAGGCCGCTCGCGCGGTCGACGAGCGCATGAGGACGATCCGCGACGCAGGCCGAGTCACCGGCAACGACCGCATCGCGGTCATGGCGGCCTTGCAGCTGGCCAACGAGCTCGTCGGTCAGCGCGCGCTGAATGCCGCATCGCCGTCGGCCGAAGCGGCACGCAAGATCCGCAAGATGACCGACGACATCGATGCCGAACTGAAGCGCCAGGAATCGCTCTTCTGACTCGGGGTGTCGCCGGCGGCCTGCCGCCACACGGCAGGCTGGGGTCGACAGACAGTTTGGTCTGCCGGCTGCGCGGCGTTACACTCGGTGCAACCCTGCGGTGTTCGCGACGGTCAAACATTCCTTGAACCAATGCGAAAGCAACCCAGGTCGCGGGGCACAGACGAGCGTCACTGTTGCGAGCGTCCCATTGCGCGGATGCACCTGATGTGATGCCCCTCGCGGCCGACCTGAACCTCACCGTTCAGGATGATGGCTGAGCGGCACAGGCGGGGCCTCTCTCTTTTCTTGTTTGCGATGAACGCTCGTCAGTTCTGGTTGATGAAATCCGAGCCGAACGAGTGCTCGATCGACGACGCGCTCACCGCACCAGGGCAGACCGTGCCTTGGGTAGGGGTGCGCAACTACCAGGCACGCAACTTCATGCGCGACGCCATGCGGTACGGTGACGGCGTGATCTTCTGGCACTCGGGCTGCACGCCTCCGGGCATCGCGGGCATCGCCGAGGTGGCATCGCCCCCTTACCCCGACCCGACACAGTTCGACGCAACCTCGCCCTACCACGACCCCAAGGCCGATCCGGCCGATCCGCGCTGGATGCTGGTCGATGTCCGCGCGCTGCGACGCACCTCGCTGCTGACACCCGCAGACTTGCGGGCCTATCCTGAGCTCGCGGACATGGTCGTGCTCAGACGTGGCAATCGTTTGTCCATCACTCCGGTGACGGCTCAGGAGTGGGCATTTCTGACCGACACCTTGCTTGTGCCCGGTACACTTCGACCCCTCTTGCCACGCTGACCCGCTCGCTGCGGCGCTTCCTTTCATGGATCCTCTGACCATCGTTGCGCTGCTGATCCTGGGCGCCTTTACCGGGTTTGCAGCCGGCCTGCTCGGCATCGGTGGGGGCATGCTGATGGTGCCTTTCATGACCATGCTGCTGTCGCGCGCAGACTTTCCGCCCGATCAAGTGGTCAAGGTGGCGATTGCCACCTCGCTCACCACCATCGTGTTCACCTCGATATCCAGTGTGCGTGCCCACCAGAAGCGGGGCGCGGTGCAATGGTCGGCGGTCTGGGGCCTGGCGCCCGGAATCCTGGTCGGTGCACTGCTCGGGGCGCAACTGGCAGGCGCCGTACCGGGGCGAATGCTGGGCGCCTTCTTCGGGTTGTTCCTCGGCTGGTCCGCCACCAAGATGATCTGGGGCAAACCTCCTCGAGCCGACGGATCGCTGCCGGGGGCAGGCGGCCTGTTTCTGACCGGCTCGGGCATCGGTGTACTGTCAGCATTGCTGGGTGCGGGCGGCGGGTTTCTCACCGTGCCCTTCATGGTCCGACGCAGCGTACCGATGCAGACGGCCGTCGCCAGCAGCGCCGCGTGCGGTTTTCCGATCGCACTGGCCGGAACCCTTGGATACATGTGGGCAGGTCGACAGGTCGATCTGCCATCCGGCACGCTGGGCTATGTCTACCTGCCTGCGCTTGTGGTGATTTCGCTCGCCAGCGTGCTGACCGCTCCCCTGGGCGCGCGTGCCGCCCATTCGTTGCCGACCGCGACGCTCAAGCGCATCTTCGCCGGCCTGCTGGGGATGCTGGCCCTGTACATGCTGGCGCGCTCGATCCGCGGATAGTGGCCTCGGCTAGAGGCCCGGGACACGGGCTGTGCTCAGGCGCCGCCGTAGCGCTTGCGCAATTCGTTCTTCTGGACCTTGCCCATGGCATTGCGTGGCAGGTCATCCACGACATGAACCGCCTTGGGCACCTTGAATGAGGCAATCGCCCCCTTCAGGGCGGCAATGATGGCCGCCCCATCGAGCATGGCGCCAGGCTTGCGCACCACCACTGCCGTCACCGCTTCGCCGAAGTCACGATGCGGCACGCCGATCACCGCGGACTCCGCCACGCCCGGCAGGTCGTCGAGCCACGACTCGATTTCCTTGGGATAGACGTTGTAGCCGCCAGTGATGATCAGGTCCTTGCTACGTCCGACAATGGTCACATAGCCATTGGCATCAAAACGCCCGACGTCACCGGTCTTGAACCAGCCATCGGAGGTGAACTCCTCGCGGGTCTTTTCCGGCATGCGCCAATAACCCGAAAAGACGTTGGGACCGCGGACCTGGATGCCGCCGATCTCATTCGTTGCACACGGTGTGCCTGCGTCGTCCACGACCCGCACCGAGACGCCTGGCAAGGGCAGGCCGACTGTACCGGCCACTCGATTGCCATCGTAAGGGTTGGAGGTCAGCATGATGGTTTCGCTCATGCCGTAGCGCTCGAGGATTCGCTGACCCGTGCGTGCCTCGAACTGCTGGAAGGTATCGGTCAGCAGCGGCGCGGAACCGGAAATGAACAGGCGCATGGAGCGCACGGCCCGAGCATCGAAGGCCGGCTCATCGAGCAGCCTCGTGTACATGGTCGGCACACCCATGAACACAGATGAGCGCGGCAGCTGACGCAGTACCTCGTGGGCGTCGAACTTCGCCAGCCAGATCATCTTGTTGCCCGAGAGCAATGCGCCGTGCAGCGCGACGAACAGCCCGTGCACGTGAAAGATCGGCAGCGCGTGCAACAGAACATCGCCGGCGCGCCAACGCCAGTAGTCGTTGAGCATCAGGGCATTGCTGGACAGGTTGCCGTGCGAGAGCATCGCGCCCTTGCTGCGCCCCGTCGTACCGGAGGTGTAGAGAATTGCGGCCAGATCGTCGGCCTGACGCGCCACCGTGCGAAACGCGTCAGAGTGCGGAGCCGCGGCTTCGAGCAGCGTGCCGGTGCCGGCATCTGAAAGGGTGTAGACCCGTCGCGTGCCATGCGCGGCAGCGATCGGAATGATCCAGTCCTGATTCGCGGGTGAGCACACCACCACGGCCGGTTCGGCGTCCAGGATGAAGTAGTCGATCTCCGACTGCTGGTAGGCCGAATTGAGGGGCAAAAACACATGACCCGAGCGCAAGGTCGCCAGATAGAGGCACACCGCCTCGACGGACTTGTCGACCTGTACCGCAATACGTGAAGCGCGAGGCAGCTTGAGCGAGGCCAGCAGGTTGGCGATCCGGGCGCTGGCGTGGTCGAGGTCCTCCCAGCTCCAGTATCGACCGTCCTGGGTTTCGATTGCGCAGGCAGTCTTGTCCGCCGGCATGCGGGCGGCAATCAGGGCGTAGAGATTCTGGTTCATGTCAGTCAATCGAGGTAGGCGATGAAAGGCCGCGAGTGCGGCGCCGGGTCGAGAGATCAGTTGAGCAGCAGGCCACCGTCGACCGGGATGGTGTGCCCGACGACGTAGGCCGACAGGGGCGATGCCAGAAACAGGGCAACCCCCGCCATGTCCTGGGGCGTGCCCAGCCGGCCCACCGGGATGCGCTGCAACGCGGCGTCGAGTCGTTGCGGATTCTTCGTGGTGACTTCGGTCATCTTGGTGGCCACGAATCCTGGCGCGATACCGTTCACGCGAATGCCATCACTCGCCCAGGCGTCGGCCAGCGTGCGCACCAGGCCGACCGCACCGGCTTTGGACGCGGCATAGCCGGGGTTGCCTCGGGTGGCATGAAAGGCCGCAGTGGAACTGATGACGATCACGCTGCCACGCGCCGCCTTGAGCTTTTCGTGAAAGGCCTGGGCGCAGGCCATCACGCTCATCAGGTTCACGTCGAGCACCTTGCGAAAGCCGGGCATCTCGTATTCGCCACGGCGATAGAGGACGATGCCCTGCGACAGGATCAGGACGTCCAGTTTCGGCAGGTTTGCCGCGGCACTGACCACCGCGTCGTCGTTGCCGACATCGACCTGGGCATAGGCCAGCCCGGAAAGATCGCTGCCGGTGTCGGTCGAATAGTCCGCGGCTGAGGCACGCGTGCCCCAGACCGTGACCTGCGCTCCGGCTGCAAGAAACGCCCTGGCAATGCCATTGCCGATACCGCTCGAACCGCCCACGACCAGCACGTGAGCGCCTGCAAAGGACAGCGGGTTGGCCGCCGAGGCCGCAGCGCCCGGGGCGCCGTCAGGATGTGTCATGTCAACTCTCTCAGGAACGTGCAGGGCTCGCCGACGCGGGCACCTTGCGCAGCAACAGGTAAACGCCGAATACCACCATCGGAATGCTCAGCAGCTGTCCCATGGTCACCCCGCCGGGCAGAAATCCCAGGAAGGCGTCGGGTTCACGGGCGAACTCGGCCAGAAAGCGCGCGACGCCGTAGCCGGTCAGGAAAAAACCGGACACCCGCCCGATGGCCCGTGGGCGGCTGGAATACAGCCACAGCAGGACGAACAGCAACACCCCCTCGCCGGCAAACTGGTAGAGCTGCGAGGGGTGGCGCGCCAAGGGTGTGCCGGACTGCGGAAACACCATGGCCCAGGGCAGATCGGACGCTCGCCCCCACAGTTCGCCGTTCAGGAAATTGCCCAGGCGCCCTGCTGCGAGGCCGATCGGCACCAGGGGCGCGACGAAATCCATCAACTCGAAAAAGCGCAGGCCCTGACGACGGGCAAACAGCCCACAGGCCACGAGCACGCCGATCAGGCCGCCATGAAACGCCATGCCGCCCTGCCAGACGGCGAACACCTCGAGCGGATGCTGCACGTAGTAGCCCGGCTTGTAGAAGAGGACGTACCCCAGACGTCCTCCGATGATCACGCCGATCACGCCGTAAAACAGGAGGTCTTCGACATCCTTGGCCGTCAAACCCGTGGCCGGGCCGTAGTGCGAGTGACGCACCCGCCACCGCCCCAGCGCATAGAAGGCAAAAAAGGCGAACAGGTACATCAGACCGTACCAGCGGATCGCCAGCGGGCCGATTTGCAGCGCGACCGGGTCGAAACCGGGGTGTGTCAGCATCGTCGGGGATTCACGCCAGAAGGAAGCCCTGATTCTCCCACGAGTCGCGATGGCCCACGGACAGCGAGCCGTCAGTCCTATGTCGAATGGTCCATTTTGAGAACGCCCCCCGGGGCCGTACCATCGTGCCCTTCCCCTGAACCGACCTGCACGGAGACCCGCGATGACCGCGAACCGCCGCTCCCGAAATATCACCGAAGGCGTTGCCCGGGCGCCCAACCGCTCGATGTACTACGCGATGGGCTACCAGTCGTCCGACTTCGCCAATCCCATGATCGGTATTGCCAACGGGCACTCCACCATCACGCCTTGCAACTCGGGCCTCCAGCCTCTGGCCGATGCCGCCATCGCGGCAGTCAAGGCGGCTGGCGGAAACCCGCAGGTCTTCGGCACGCCAACCATCTCGGACGGCATGTCGATGGGCACCGAGGGCATGAAGTACTCGCTGATATCCCGCGAGGTCATCGGTGACTGCATTGAGACTGC
>JBILSK010000037.1:0-9348 GCA_044372165.1 Burkholderiaceae bacterium
GCTGGTGGCTGCAGCGGGCGCGCAGCAGCCCGACTCGGCGGCCACAGGTGCGGCCGGCGCGCAGCACGACGATGCGGCGGCTGCGCTGGCCTGGGGTGTGCAGCCCGTCACGACAGCCCGTGGTGTGGCCTCCTTGGCCGGCGCACAGCAGGCCGTCGCACTCGCGGCCTGCGCTTCGCTGAACACCGGAATGGTGCCCAGCGTATGGAAGTGCTCCCAGGCGATGCCCTGCGGATCGGTGATCCAGTGCTTGTCGCTGCGGGCATAGCAGCAGGTGGTCTCGCCCTCGTCGAGCAGGGCCATGTCGGCGGCCTCGGCGCGCGCCTTCAGCTCGGCGAGCTCCTGAGGATCGTCGGTCTGAAAGCCAAGGTGATCGAGACCTGCGTGGGCGCCGCGGGTGGAGATGGCGAAATTGACGCGCGGATCGTCGAGCATCCATTTCGCGTAGTCGCCTTCGATGCGCGCGGGTTGGGCCGCGAACAGTTTCGAGTAGAAGGCGATGCTGGCCTGCAGGTCGTCGACATGCAGGTGAACATGGAAACGCTTCATGAGAGCTCCTTCAGGCGTCGCAGGGGGCACAGGCCGGCGAGGTGACGACGCAGGCCTCGCCTTGACAGCAGTTGAGGGTGAGATACGACAGCACGGCATTCATCGACGAGAAATTCGCGCGGTAGATCAGATGGCGCCCGACCCGCTCCTGGGAGACCAGGTCCGCATGCATCAGCTCCTTCAGGTGAAAGGACAGCGTGGCCGCGGCCACGTCCAGTCCTTCGGCCATCACGCTGGGGGTGAGCCCGGCTTCGCCCGCGACCACCAGCGCACGAAACGCCTTCAGGCGATGGGGCTGGGCGAGTGCGGCAAGCGCCCGGATGACATCAGGTTCTTTCATGATTCGAATATTATCAAACTATATGAAGTCACGCGAGGGCAAGACGAGTAGAGTTTCACAAGTGCGCACATCGACCCCATCCTCCCTGATCCTCTTTTCACACGCGAACAGTTTTCCGGCTGCGACCTACGGCCTGCTGTTTCGCTCCTTGCGAGCCCGTGGATTCACCGTCAAGGCGGTCGAGGCCTTCGGCCATGATCCAGCCTATCCAGTCACCAGCAACTGGCCGCATCTGGTGCGCCAGCTCGCCGATTTCGCCGAACCCCTGATCCGCCGCCACGATGGGCCGGTCTTCTTCGTCGGCCATTCGCTGGGCGGTTTTCTGAGCCTGATGTGCGCGGCGCGCCATCCGCTGCTGGGCGGGCGCCTCGCCCAGGGCGTGCTGCTGCTGGATTCCCCCCTGCTGGGCGGCTGGCGGGCCCGGACGCTGGAGGTGATCAAGCGCGCGCAGCTGGTGGGCGCGGTGTCGCCTGGTCGGGTCAGCCGGCGGCGACGCCACCGCTGGCCCACGGTCGAGGCGGTCCTCGAACATTTCCGGGCGCGGCGCCCCTTTGCACACTGGCATCCTCAGATGCTGCACGACTACGCCGAGCACTGCACGCATGAGGCGACCGCGGCCGATGGCCGCGTGCGACGTGTGCTCAGCTTCGATCGCGAGGTCGAGACCGCGATCTACAACACCTTGCCGCACAACCTCGATCGGCTGCTGCGCCGCCATCCCCTGCAGTGCCCGGTGGCCTTCATTGGCGGTACCGCCTCGCAGGAAATGAAGCAGGTCGGCATGGCCATGACGCGCAAGGTCATCGGTGCAGACCATACCGAGCGCATCGCCCTGATCGATGGCACGCATCTCTTTCCGATGGAAAAACCGCAGGAAACGGCCGCAGGCATCGAGGCGATGCTTGCGCATCTGGCTGCCGGGCAGGGATGATCCGGTTGACGGCCCGACAGGATGGTCGGCCGCGCACCCCACGGAGACCGCCCCATGACTGACCCCCAAGCGCCCCAGCCGGCTTGCCTGACCGATGATGACCGATTGGCGCGGGCACCGCGCCGCAGAGTGATCGACGGGATGCTGGGAGCGATGGCCATGATGGGTGCACCGGGTCTGACCCAGGCGCAGACTCAGTCATTCCCCAGCCGCCCGATCACCCTGATCGTTTCCTTTCCTGCCGGGGGCGTCACGGATATCCAGTTTCGCGCTCTGGCCCAGATTGCCTCCAAGGACCTCGGCCAGCCTATCGTGGTGTCGAATCGTCCGGGGGCGACCGGCTCGCTCGGGCCCGGACAGATGGCGATGACAGCCGCCCCGGATGGCTACACGCTCGCGGTGGTTCCCGCCAGCCAGTTCCGGATGCCGCATCTGGGCAAGGTGCCCTGGGATCCCCTGCGCGATTTCACCTGGGTGCTGGGGGTGACGGCCTATACCTTCGGGGTGGCCGTGCGCACGGATGCGCCCTGGAAGACGTTCGCGGAGCTGGTGGCCGATGCCAAGGCAAACCCCGGCAAGCTCACCATGGGCACCTCCGGTCGTGGCAATTCCGGGCATGTCGCCATGGAAAAGGTCAGCCAGTTGACCGGCATGAAGATGACCCTCGTGCCCTTCAAGGGGGCGGCCGAATTCATGGCTGCGCTGGTCGGCGGCCACATCGATGTCGTGCCCGATGGCGGCTGGGGCACGATGGTGCGTGCCGGCAAGGCGCGGATGCTGGCGATGATGACCCCCAACCGTCTGCCGTCCTGGCCGGATGTGCCAACGCTCAAGGAACTGGGCTACGACGTCGAGGTGCTGCCGATGCTGCTGATTGCCGGGCCGAAGGGCATGGATCCTGCGGTGGTCAGGCGGCTGCACGATGCCTTTCGCAAGGCGGCCTTCGATCCAGCCTTCCAGAAAGTGCTGGACAACGACAATCAGACCACGATCTACATGGATGCGCAGGCCTGTGCGCGCTATGCCGCGGAACGTTTCGAGGAAGAGCGCAAGATCGTGGCCGAATTCGGCCTGGCCACCCCGCAGTAGAGCCTGCGCCAGCCAGCCCGGCGGGGGCCGTGGATCTGCCCCCGCCTCAGGCCGGGTTGAGCCGCCAGACCCTGACCAGCACCGCGTCGCGGGCGGGACGCAGCGGATGCAGAGTGCCCACGAACACCTGCCGATTGAGCAGCGCATAACGGCCCTCGGGTGCGGTGACCTGCACCTGCGAGAAGGCCCGACGTGGCTGGTCGGGCTGGGCATCGATCAGCACGCGATTGCGGATCGTGAGCACCACCCCGTCGTCGGTGCGCATTTCGTAGAAGGCATCGAGCTCCTTGATGCCGTCGGCGCGCACAAGCTGGCGGTCGGCACCGCCCGGCACGACCTCACCGCGCAGCGCCAGCCCCCCGATCTCGCCTTCGAAGCGGCCCCCCAGGATAGGCACGATGAACCGCTCGCCCAGCGGCGATCGACCCAGCGACTCGGTCGGACCGATATCCACCACGGCCTGCCAGGCCAGCGCAGTGGTGGGGCCATCCAGAGGAATCCCTCGGGTCAGGGCATCGAACGCGGCGGCAGCCTGGGCGGGTTCGGCAGGTGAGTTCATGCTCCGAGTCTAACGCTGGCCGCCACCTGACCGGCTCACGCCGGACGTTCGAGTGTGTCGCTGCCTCTACAATGGGCCGTTCCATCCCGAGTGCTGTGCAAGGAACGCTGATGCCTGCCGTCGATCCGACCCGCCGACGTCCGATCACTGCTCTGGTCGCGGGTGCATCGACAGCGTTCAACGCGGCAGTGCTTGCGTTCCTCGTGCAGGCCGTGCCGGAGCGATGAGATGAACGCCCTGCTGGCGGCCAATGCCGTTTTGCTGGCGGGTGCAATCGTCTGCCTGCTGCCGATGCGCAATCGCTGGCGTGCGGCGGCGGGTGTGGCCTCGCAGGTGCTGGCCACGGGGCTGGTGCTGTGGGCAGCCGTGCCTGTCCTGCTGGGCGGCGAGGCCCTGCAGGGCAAGGTCGACTGGGCCCATCCCATGGGCTCGCCCAGTGTGCGGCTTGACGCCCTCGGTGCGTTCTTCCTGAGCTGGTCGCTGCCACTCACCGTGCTGGGCAGCGTCTACGCAGTCGGCTATCTGCGCCGGTACTTCGACTCCGATCGTCATCTGGGCGTGCACTACGCGCTGCTCAACATGATTTCGCTGTCCTTCGTGCTGGTCTACTCGACCAATCACGCCCTGGTGTTCCTGCTGGGCTGGGAGGTGGCTGCGCTGGCCGCCTGGTTGCTGGTGATCTGGGACTATCCGAATGCGTCGGTCCGATTCGCCGGCTTCAACTACCTGGTGTCCACGCACATCGGCCTGATCTTCCTGGTCGCGGCCTTCATGATCCTGTACACCCACACCGGGTCCTGGGATCTGGGGAGCTTCGGACACTGGTTGCGCACGCACCGCGGCGGGCAGCGCGACCTGGTGTTCGTGCTGCTGCTCACCAGCTTCGGCTTGAAGTCGGCGTTCTTTCCGTTTCACTCGTGGTTGCCGCGGGCGCACGCTGCAGCGCCCGCTCATGTCTCGGCGCTGATGTCGGGCGTGATCCACAAGGCAGGCCTGTATGCGCTGGTCCGGTTCATCCTGCTGCTGGGACGCCCGGACGAATGGATGGGCTGGTTCCTGATCGGTTTTTCGCTGCTGTCGGCCGTGATCGGTGCGCTCTACACCGCCAGCCAGCGCGACTTGAAGCGGCTGCTCGGCTATTCATCGACCGAAAACGTCGGCATTGCCGGGCTGGGTCTGGGCATTGCCTGTCTGGGCCTGGCCTGGGGGCAGGTCGGTCTGGTGGTGACCGGTCTGGCCGGGGCGCTGATGCATGTGCTGAACCATGCCTTCTTCAAGTGCCAGCTCTTTTATGCTGCCGGGGCGGTGTACCAGGGCACGCATACCGTCGACATGGAGCGTCTGGGGGGCCTTGCCCGGCTGATGCCCTGGACCACGATGGCCTTCCTGGTGGGGGGCGTGGCGATCTCGGCCCTGCCGCCCTTGAACGGATTCACCAGCGAGTTCGTGATCTACACGGGCCTCTTCAGTGCGGACCGCTCGCTGTCGGTCTGGGCCCTGGCCGCCTTGGCCTTCGTCGGCGCGGCGCTGGCCTTCGTGGGCGCCGTGTCGGCCCTGAGCATCACGCGTGCCTTTGGCGTGGTGTTCCTGGGCAGCCCGCGCGATCCCTCTGTGCACGATGTCCACGAGGTCGATGGCTGGATGCGATGGCCCACGCTGTTGCATGGACTCGGCGTGCTGGTGCTGGGCGTGGCGCCG
This sequence comes from Burkholderiaceae bacterium, assembly GCA_044372165.1. Taxonomy (GTDB): domain Bacteria; phylum Pseudomonadota; class Gammaproteobacteria; order Burkholderiales; family Burkholderiaceae_E; genus UBA4615. Next base: position 5,167 of record JBILSK010000037.1, read on the forward strand.
ACGCTGGGCCTGGCCTGGGCGGCCGGCGCCGTGCAACTGGCCAGTGACGGGCTGCACGGGGTCGACGCGGCCAGCGTGACCGCGGCCCTGCAGGTGCTCGAGGCCCGGCTGGCTCGCCTGGGCGTGCTGTCGATGGTGATTGCCCTGGCGGCGCTCGTGCTGTGGGCCGCGTTCGATGGGCGGCGCAGGCGCAAGCCCCGCTCGCAGCCGACCTGGGGATGCGGCTACACCGCCCCCACTGCCCGGATGCAATACACCGGCTCGAGTTTCAGCCGCGAGTTCAATCGGCGCTTTTCCAGCGTGCTGGCGCTGCGCACACGCCAGCGCGTGCCACAGGATTATTTCCCTCGTGCGGGCCATGTGATCACCCACTGCGACGATGCGGTAGAGCGCCGGCTGTTTGCGGTGATCCGCCATGGCGACGCCACCGCGTCGGCCTGGTCGCGGCACCTGCACGAGGACGACCCACGCCTGGCCTTTGCCGCAGGCCTGCTGGCACTCGCCCTCATTGCCGGCCTGGTGGTGCTGACCGGCGAGGCCCTGCGATGAGCAGGATGGGGCTGCTGGGCGTGCATCTGCTGCTGCTGGGTGTGATGCCGGTGCTGCTGGTCGGCCTGATCAATCGCACCAAGTCCTGGTGGGCCGGGCGCCGCGGCCCGGGTCTGCTGCAGTCGGCCTGGGACCTGCTGCGCCTGCTGCACAAGCGCCCGGTCGTGAGCGCGGTCGCCTCGCCGCTGTTTCGTGCCGGAGCCTGGGTCGTGCTGGCCTCGAGCCTGCTGGCGGCGCTGATTGCGCCGCTGCTGGGGGCCATCGCGCCGCTGCAGTTCGACCATGACTTCGTGCTGTTCGCCTATGTGCTGGGCCTGGGCCGTCTGTTCCTGATGCTGTCGGCCATGGATGTGGGCAGTGCCTTCGAAGGCATGGGCAGTGCGCGCGAGGCCTCGTTCACGGTCTTCATCGAGCCGGCGCTGTTCCTGCTGATTGGAACCGCCGCGCTGGCGACCGGCCAGACCAGTCTGGCGGGCATGATCGGGCAGTGGCATGAGTCCGCGCTGCCGGGCTGGATGGCGCTGCCGGCGGTGGCGGTGCTCTTCGTCCTGCTGCAGGCCGAGGCGGCCCGTGTCCCGGTGGATGATCCTCTGACCCATCTGGAACTCACCATGATTCACGAGGTCATGGTGCTCGATCACAGCGGCCCGGCGCTGGCAGCGATGCAGCTTGCGGCTGCGATCAAGATGACGATCTGCGCGGGGCTGATTGCGGCCTTGCTCAATCCCTTCGATCCCCTGCGTCAACCGGTTGCGGCAGTGGCGGCCGGTGTCGCCCTGATGGCGGGCGTGGCCGTGGCGGTCGGCTGCGTGGAGTCGCTGGTGGCACGCCTGCGGCTGCGCGACGTGCCGAACTACCTGCTGCTGGCCTGCGCGCTGGCAGCATTCGGCTTGCTGGTCGCGGCCTGGTCGGGACGTCCCGCATGACCGCGCCGCTGATGCTATTTCTGGCGGCCACGCTGATCGCGGCCTTCTTCGGTCGGATCCGCTCGGCGCCGTTCTGGCTGGCGGTGCAGGCGCTGGCGCTGGCCTGGATGACCGGCCTGCGCCACGCCCAGGATCCGATCCATGCGCTGCCCGAGGTGGTCGAGGTGCTGCTGCTGCGGGCCGTGATCGCGCCCTGGTTGCTGCATCGGGCACTGGCACGACGGCAGGAGCCCAATATCGACCTCATCCCGTCCAATCTCTTTGCCTGGACCGCTGCGGTGGCACTGATCGCCATGGCCTTCAAGTTTGGCGCGCCGCAACTGAGCGGCAGCGACGCCCTCACGCTGGGGGTGGTGGCGGCCACCGTGGTGAGTTCGCTGCTGCTGCTGGCGCTCAATGCCGCACCACCCGTGCAGCTGGTGGCACTGATCTTCACCGAAAACGCGATCGCGCTCTTCGAGTCGCTCATGACGACGCCCTGGCCGCTCACGGTGCACATCGCGCTGTCAGCGGTCTATCTGCTGATCGTGCTGATGGGCTGCCGCATGCTGGGCTCGCCGGAGGCACGGACATGAACGGTGCGGCGCACAGGGGCGGCTCGAGCGGGTCGGCTGCGGCTGCGTCCTCGATGGCGCAGCCCAGCCGTGGCGCGAGGCGGGCGGGCATGGCGCTGGTGGGCTGTGCGATGCTGGCCGTGATCGCGACGGTTGCCGTGTTCGCGCGCTTCTCGCCCCAGGATGCGCCCCTGATCTTCGCGCAGCGTCAGCTGGTGCTCGATGCCACCTCGATGCTGTTCCTGCTGGTGATCAACAGCGTCTTTCTGGGCATCGCGGTCTACATGGCCTCGCGCGTGCACACCTCGCCCATCCTGCCCCGCGACATGCTGCCTCGGTCGGCACTGACGGTCGTGTTCATGGGGGCGATGAACCTGGGGGTGATGGCCAATCACCTGGTGCTGTTGTGGGCCTTCATCGAATTGACGGCGGTATGCGCCACGCCGCTGGTGGCGCGCGGCAGTGGCGCGTCGCCAAGGCGCATCGCCTGGACTTACCTGCTCAATTCGGGCCTGTCCATGGCCATCACCTTGCTGGGCATCCTGTGCCTGGTGCGATCGGCGCAGCTGCAGGGTGGCTCGATCGACTTTGCCCTGGATGCCATGGCCGCGAGCCTGCCCGCTCTGGACGACACCTGGACGAAGCTGGGTCTGGCGCTGGTGGTGTTCGGCCTGGGCAGCAAGCTGGGTCTGGCGCCGCTCTACACCTGGCTGCCCGCGACCTACGAGGCCGCGCCGGCCAGCACCAGCGCACTGCTCGCCGCGGTGCAGTTCAACCTCGCCATCGTCATGCTGCTGCGGGTGCTGCAGGTCTTCCAGGGGCATGAGACCGGCCTGTTCGCGCCGGTCCTGCTGGTCATGGGCTGCCTGTCGCTCATGGTCGCGGCAGTGCAGGTGATGGCTGCCCGCAATTACCGCCGACTGATCGCCTATGCCTGTGTGAGTTCGTCGGGGGTGATCGCGATCGGCCTGTCGGTGGGCGGTGCCGCGGCCTACGGGGTGTTGCTCTACCTGGTCAGCGCCGCCTATGTGAAGGCACTGCTCTTTCTCACCGCCGGGCGGCTGCGTGCGGTCTATGGCACCAACGAGACGGTGGCGCTGGCTGGCGTCATCCGCGTGCTGCCCTTTTCGGGTGCGCTGTTCACGGTGGGCATCTTCGCCTTGCTGGGCTTTCCGCCCTTCGGCAGCTTCATGGCCGAGATGCTGGTCCTGAGCGGCATCGTGCGGGCTGGGCACATGGTCGCATTCGCCTTGATGTGCGCAATGCTGACGGTGATCTTCGTGGCCACCGGGCGCACCATTTTTCCCATGGTCTGGAGCATGCCGGCCGTGCGCCGTGCGCCGGTGGGCGAGTCGCGCCTGACGGCCCTGCCCAAGATCGGATTCGTGCTGGCGCTGGTGGGTCTGGGCATCTATCCGCCTGCGCCGGTGAATCGCCTGTTGATGCAGGTGGCTCAATCGATCGGGGGAAGCTGATGAACGCCCTGCAACCCTGCCTGCTGCGCGACAGCCGCGAGGCGCTGCTACCCGACGCGCCGTCCTGGGCGGCGGCCTGTGGCCGTGCCCTGGAGGCGGGCGATCGACTGCTCACCCTGTTCGGTCGGGTCGATGCGGCCACCGATGGCGTCCTGCTGACGGCGGTGCTGCAAAGCGCCTCGAGAGGGCTGTCGATGCTGCGAGGCCAGGCATCGCGGCAGGCGGCCTACCCTGCACTCACGGTGCGTTTTCCGGCCGCACAGATCTTCGAGCGCGAGTTGCACGAGCAGACCGGCCTCATGCCCGAAGGCCATCCGTGGTTGAAACCGGTGCGCTTCGAAGGCCTGTCGCCGCCGCGCATGGACGACTACCCCTTCTACACGCTGCGCGGCCAGGAGGTCCATGAGGTCGGCGTGGGGCCGGTTCACGCCGGGGTGATCGAGCCCGGGCACTTTCGCTTCATGTGCCATGGTGAGCAGGTGCATCACCTGGAGATTCAACTGGGTTATCAGCATCGCGCGGTCGAGGCCTTGCTGCTGCGCCGCGCGCCCCATGGGCTCACCCCGCTCGTCGAAACCATCTCGGGCGACAGCAGCGTTGCCTGGGCATGGGCGCATTGCGCGGCGATCGAGGCACTGAGCGATGTCGCGGTTCGTCCCGAGGTCGAACGGGTGCGTG
>JBILSK010000038.1:0-9343 GCA_044372165.1 Burkholderiaceae bacterium
GGTGGAGGCCTTCTGGAATTCGGTGCGCCATGCGCGCCCGCTCACCATCGGCCTCAATTGCGCCCTGGGTGCGGCGCTGATGCGCCCGTACATCGAGGAGCTCTCCAAGAAAGCCGACACCTTCGTGTGCGTCTACCCGAATGCGGGCCTGCCCAATCCGATGTCGGATACCGGATTCGACGAGACGCCCGAGGTGACCGCTTCGCTGCTGGCCGAGTTTGCGCGAGCCGGCTTCGTGAACATTGCCGGTGGCTGCTGTGGCACGACGCCCGATCACATTGCCGCGGTCGCGCGCGCCATCGATTCGGCCACGCCTCGCGTGGTGCCCAAGCGCCCTGCTGCCTTGCGCCTGTCGGGGCTTGAGGCCTTCACGGTCGAGGACGATTCGCTCTTCGTGAATGTCGGCGAGCGCACCAACGTCACCGGCAGCAAGGCGTTTGCGCGGATGATTCTCGGTGGCCAGTACGACGAGGCGCTGCAGGTCGCCCGCCAGCAGGTCGAGAATGGCGCGCAGATCATCGACGTGAACATGGACGAGGCGATGCTGGATTCGGTCGCCGCCATGACCCGCTTTCTGAACCTGATCGCTTCCGAGCCGGATATTGCTCGCGTGCCGATCATGATCGACTCCTCGAAGTGGAGCGTGATCGAGGCGGGCCTGCGCTGCGTGCAGGGCAAGTCGGTCGTCAACAGCATCTCGATGAAGGAAGGCGAGGCCGAGTTCCTGCGCCAGGCGCGCCTGTGCCGCCGCTATGGCGCCGCGGTGATCGTCATGGCCTTCGACGAGCAGGGCCAGGCTGACACGCTTGCCCGCAAGATCGAGATCTGTCAGCGCGCCTATCGGTTGCTGACCGAGCAGGTCGGCTTTCCGGCCGAGGACATCATCTTCGACCCGAACATCTTCGCGATTGCCACCGGCATTCCCGAGCATGATCACTACGGCGTCGATTTCATCGAGGCCACCCGCTGGATTCGCCAGAACCTGCCGCATGCCAAGGTCTCGGGCGGCGTGTCCAATGTGTCCTTCTCGTTCCGCGGCAACGACCCGGCGCGCGAGGCGATCCACACGGTGTTCCTGTATCACGCGATCCGCGCCGGCATGACCATGGGCATCGTCAATGCCGGTCAGCTGGGTGTGTACGAGCAGATCCCGCGTGAGCTGCTCGATCGGGTCGAAGACATCGTGCTCGATCGTCCGCCCACGCTGCCGACCGATCTGCCGGCCGATTCACCCGAGCGCGACAAGACTGCGACCGAGCGCATGATCGAGTTCGCCTCCAGCTTGAAGGCCGGTGGCGCGAAGAAGGAAGAGGATCTGGTCTGGCGCAGCCTGCCGGTGTCCGAGCGCCTGTCGCATGCGCTGGTCCAGGGCATCACGCAGTTCGTGGTCGAGGACACCGAACTTGCGCGCCAGGAGATCGCTGCGCGCGGGGGCCGCCCGATCGAGGTGATCGAAGGGCCGCTGATGCAGGGCATGAACGTGGTCGGCGACCTGTTCGGCGCCGGCAAGATGTTCCTGCCGCAGGTGGTGAAATCGGCGCGCGTCATGAAGCAGGCGGTGGCGCACCTGGTGCCCTACATCGAGGCCGAAAAGGCCGCGGCGGGCGATGTGCGTGCGCGCGGCAAGATCGTCATGGCGACCGTCAAGGGCGACGTGCATGACATCGGCAAGAACATCGTCACCGTCGTGCTCCAGTGCAACAACTTCGAAGTCGTGAACATGGGCGTGATGGTGCCGGCGACCGAGATCCTCGCGCGGGCCAAGGCCGAGCGCGCGGACATCATCGGACTGTCCGGTCTGATCACGCCTTCGCTCGAGGAGATGGCGCACGTGGCCGCCGAGATGGAACGCGACGAGTGGTTCCGCTCCAGGCAGACCCCCTTGCTGATCGGCGGGGCAACCACCTCGCGCGTGCACACCGCGGTCAAGATCGCGCCGCATTATTCGGGGCCGGTGATTCACGTGACCGATGCCTCACGCTCGGTGCCGGTCGCCCAGAACCTGATGTCCGACGATGCGCGCACCGGGTATCTGGCGCAGCTGCACACCGACTACGAACGTGTGCGCGCCCAGCACGCCGGCAAGAAGGGGCCGACCCTGCTCACGCTTGCGCAGGCACGCGCCAACCGGCCGCCGCTGGACTGGTCGGGATATGAGCCTGCGCAGCCGAAATTCCTGGGCCGTCGCGAGTTTCGCAACTTTGATCTCGCGGAACTGGCCCGCTACATCGACTGGCAGCCCTTCTTCCAGACCTGGGATCTGCACGGCGCGTATCCGGCGATCCTCGACGATGCCGTGGTCGGTGAATCGGCGCGCAAGGTCCATGCCGACGCACAGGCCATGCTCAAGCGCGCCATTGATGGGCGCTGGCTCACGGCCAACGCAGTGGTGGCCTTCTTGCCGGCCAATTCGGTCGACGACGACATCGAGGTCTATACCGATGGGTCGCGTTCTCAGGTGGCCTTCACCTGGCACGGCCTGCGCCAGCAGGAGGCCAAGCGTGAAGGGGTGTCGAACAAGGCCTTGGCCGATTTCATCGCCCCCAGGCTGATCGACGGCAAGCCCTCGGGCATCGCGGATCACATCGGGATCTTCGCGGTCACCTCGGGCCTGGGCGCCGAGAAGAAGGCGGCCGAGTTCGAGCGCGCTCATGACGACTATTCGTCGATCATGATCAAGGCACTGGCCGACCGCCTGGCCGAGGCCTTCGCCGAGTGCCTGCACGAGCGCGTGCGCCGCGACCTCTGGGGCTATGCGGGGGACGAGCATCTGTCCAACGAACAACTGATCGGCGAGCAGTACCGAGGCATTCGCCCGGCGCCCGGCTATCCGGCCTGTCCGGAGCACGGGGTCAAGCGCGCGATGTTCGACGTGCTGCAGGCCGAGAGCATCCAGATGGGACTGACCGAATCGATGTCGATGACACCTGCCGCAAGCGTCTCGGGCTTTTATCTTTCGCACCCGCAGGCGCAGTACTTCAATGTCGGACGGATCGGCGCCGATCAGGTGGCGGATCTGGCTCGACGCTCAGGGCGCAGTGAAGACGAGGTGCGGCGCGCGCTGCCCGGGAGCCTGGCATGAGCACCTCGCCTGTCGTGCCCGGTATGGAGCAGGCCTCGCAGGAGGCCGGTGCAAGCATTCCCGAGGGCTTCGTGCCCCTGGTGCTGGGTGCCAATCCCTTTGTGCAGTCGGTCGGGCCACTTTATGGCCACCGCGCGGAGGGCCTCGCCGGCCGTCTGGTCATGGGCCTGCGCGTCGAGTCGCGGCACTGCAGCCCCTCGGGCTATTGCCATGGCGGGATGCTGATGACCCTGGCCGACATGCTGGTCGTGCTGGGCTCAAGCATGCAGTCCGGGATCAACAAGTTCATGACCACGGTCAGCCTGTCCGGGGACTTCATGACCGCGGTGCCCAAGGGGGCCTGGATCGAAGGACGGCTGGAGATCCTGAAGACCACCCGCACCCTGATTTTCTGCCAGGGCCTGTACACGGTGGATGGTGAGCCGGCCCTGCGCGTGGACGGGATCGTCAAGCCGATCGGCGACGAACGCCCGCCGGGATCGCTGCTGCGATTTTTCGAATGAAAGTTCGTTTTTTCAGGCGACTCCCGGAGCGGCACGCAGCAAGGGGCTGAGGGCAGGAGGGGAGGATGCTGGCACTGGATTCGTGGCGAATCAACCACGTTTGGTCGTGCCCTGAGCGCCGGGATCGGCTACCCTTATGACCGTGGGTCCCTGTGACCCCGGCAGCCCCCAGTGCGCTGCATCATCAGAATCCATCCACTCAGGAGTCAAGCATGAAATCCTTTTTCCGCATCGCCGCCGCCGCTGCCTTCACCGTCGCCCTGACCGGCTGCGCCTCGACCGGCAACTACTTCGATGACGCCTGGATCACCAGCAAGGTCAAGTCGAACATGTGCATGGACAAGGGCATCTCGACCTGCGCCGACGTGAACGTCGAGACCTCGGGTGGCGTCGTCCAGCTGGCCGGTTTCGCCAAGGACCAGGCCGAGATCAACGCTGCTGTCGAAGCTGCCAAGAAGACCACCGGCGTGAAGTCGGTTCGCAACGACATCCGCATCAAGACCGCTCGCTGATCGGTCTGCCGGATCCTTCGATCCGGTCAGGGAAAAGGGCGCTTCGGCGCCCTTTTTTCATGGGCGCTCGGCAGGCATGCGCGTGCGCTGCCAGCCGGGCGACGCCAGGTCTATACCCCCCAGGTCACCACCTGTTCCGCGCGTTGGGCGGCCTGCAGCATGTCGATCAGCGGCCAGGCGCGTTGCCGCAGCGAGATTGCGGGCTGACGGTCCTCGCGATCGGGCGAGGCTTCCTGGTCCGTGTCGGGGCCATGTGCCGCGGCGCGTTCCTTGGCCAGCGACTCGTCGTGCTCGACCGCGGCTTTCAGCGCCGCAATCGCTGGTCCCATCTGCTCGACCGTGAAGATGCCGGTCGGGCCTGCTGCCTTGCCCACGATGCCCAGCATCTGCTCGGCCACCGCGCCGGTCATCACCACCGAGCCGGTCGCCCGACTCTTGAATTCGTAGATCATGTCTGTGTGTCCTTGGCAGTGTTGGCAGGCCCGAAGGGGAGTGCTTCGGTACCATTATGCGATGAACGAGATCACGCAGCGCAGACCCTGTCGCCCCGGGAAAGGCACGCACGCCTCGGCGCGGTCAGGATGGCGGTGGCACGCACTGGTGCTGGTGACGGCTGGTGTGATGAGCCTCGCGGCCTGTTCGCCCGAGTTCGATTGGCGCGAGGTGCGTGGCGAGGACACTCAGGTGGTGATGATGTTGCCGGGCAAGCCGGCCACTCTGACGCGTTCGGTCAATCTGGATGGCCTGGCGGTCGAGATGACCTTGCAGGGCGCACGAGTCGGCGAGCTGAGCTACACGGTGGGCGCGGTCAAGCTGCCCGATGGACAGGCTGCGACCCGCGAGCGGGCGCTGGCGGCCATGCAGTCGGCGATGGTGCGCAATATCGGTGGTTCGCCCAAGGCAGTGCGGGAGGTGGCGATTGCGCTGGTCGATGCCAGTGGCGCACGGGTCGGGTCGGTGCCTGGCGTGGAGGTGGAGGCCAGCGGCCGCATGCGTGACACCGAGGTCACGCTGCTGGCCCGCTTCGCCTCGTTTGACGGGCGGGCCTGGCAAGCGGTGGTGCTGGGTCCCAAGCCCGACCCCGAGCAATCGGCCGTGTTCATGGAGTCGTTCAGGGTGGTGAAGCGGTGAGCCAGGCTGATGCGCATCCCGCGCATCCCGCGCCCCCCGCGCCCGCTCATGCCCGAGGTCTGCTGGCGGTGCGCATCTTCGGCTGCTTTGCCGCCGGCTACTTCATGTCCTACGGGCTGCGTTCGGTCAATGCGGTCCTGGCACCGGATCTGACCGCCGACATCGCGCTGTCCCATTCGCAGCTGGGCTCGCTGTCCAGCGCCTATTTTCTCGCGTTCGCGCTGATGCAGCTGCCGCTCGGCGTGTGGCTGGACCGCTTCGGTCCGCGCCGCGTCAATGCGCTGCTGATGGGGATCGCTGCCCTGGGATGTTTCGCGTTCTCGATGGCCGATGGCTTCGGCGGTCTGTGGGTGGCGCGGGCGCTGGTGGGCCTGGGCGTCGCGGCTGGTCTGATGGCCTCGCTCACTGCGTTTCGGCAGTGGTTCGATCCGGCACTGCAGACCCGGCTGGCTGCCTGGATGCTGATGGCCGGCACGGCCGGTGTGTTGACGGTGACCGTGCCCGTCCATCTGGTGTTGCCAGTGCTGGGATGGCGGGGTGTCTTTCGCGTGGCCGCGGGCCTGTTGTGCGTCATCGGGTTGCTGATGTGGTTCGTGATTCCTCGCGGGCGCGAGTCGACACCGTCCGGTGCAGCCGGCGCCGGCTCATTGTCTTTTCTGGCCTCGATGGCCGGCTACAAGGAGGTCTTTCGCAACGGCTACTTCTGGCGCATGTCGCTCACAGCCGGCATCGTGCAAGGCGGATTCGTGGCCATGCAAAGTCTGTGGGTCGGGCCGTGGCTGGACAAGGTGCTGGGCTTTGCGGGGGATGCCCGCGCCGAACGCCTGTTCGGCTTCAACTTCGGCCTGCTGCTGAGCTTTCTGGCACTGGGCTGGCTGGCGCCGCGCGTGCCCGATGAGCGTTCGGCGCTGGCGCGCATCGTGGTCATCGGCACGGCCGCCGTGGTGGCACTGGAGCTGGCGATTGCGCTGGCCTCGGGGCCATCGGCCTGGTGGGTGTGGATCGGCTATGCGGCGGCCGCTACCACCTACACCCTGGTGCAGCCTCGCGTGGGCCTGGCCTTTCCGGCACATCTGGCGGGGCGTGCGCTCACCGGCTTCAACCTGGTGATCTTCAGCTGGATGTTTCTCAGCCAGTGGGGCTTCGGAGTGGCGATCGATCTGGCACGCGATGCAGGACTGCCCGAAGCCGACGGGTTTCGGGCAGCCATGATCGCGCTGGCTGCATTGCACGCGCTATGCCTGACCGCCTTCGTCGCCTGGCCCAAGCGTTGGGGCGGGCGATGAAGGCCTGCCATCAGCGCGTGTTGGTCAGCGCGTGATATCCAGGATCTTGTTCGGCTGCGGGAACGGATCGAGCGAGTAAAGCGAGTTCGCCTGATTGTGCGGATGCTGGGCGGCTTCCAGGAAGTTGAGCACCGGCGATGCACAGGCGTCGAAGCGCTCGGCTTCCTTGCTCCACTCGGCCAGCGGACGCTTGGCAAAGGCGGCTGTGAACTTGGCAACCGTATCCGGCCAGGTGCTGCGGTCGTTCTGCTTGGCCAGGTCGATCTGCCCTTGCAGCCCGGTCATCTTGACCAGGTCGGCATAAAACTTGGGCTCGATGGCGCCGACCGACATGTGCCGGCCATCCGAGGTGCCATAGACGCGGTAGTAGGGCGCGCCGCCGTCAAGCACGTTGTTGACGCGATCGGTGGTCCAGCGACCCGCTGCCAGCATGCCGTAGAAGATGTGCGACAGGCCCACCGAACCGGCCAGGATGCTGGAGGTGACCACACTGCCGCGCCCGTCGATCGAGCGGCGCACCAGCGCCGACAGCACACCCACCACCAGGTGCATCGCACCGCCGCCGTAGTCGCCCACCACATTGAGCGGGGGCACGGGTGTTTCCTTGGTGCCAATGGCATGCAGCAGGCCGGTCAGCGCGAGGTAGTTGATGTCGTGGCCGGCGCGCTCGGCGTAAGGGCCCTTGGTACCCCAGCCGGACAGGCGGGCGATCACCAGGCGCGGATTGCTCTTCAACAGCACATCCGGGCCCAGACCCAGGCGCTCGATGACGCCGGGGCGAAAGCCTTCCAGCAGCACGTCGGCCGAGTCGATGAGTGCACGGGCTTCGGCCAGGCCGGCCGGGTTCTTGAGGTCGATGGCCACCGGCGTCTTGCCCCAGTTGCTGAGGTCGAAGCGCGGGTCGGAGGCCATGCCCAGCCCGGGGTCGGTGGGCGGCGAGACGCGCTTGACGTCGGCGCCGAGGCTGCGCATCAGCTGTCCGGCAAACGGCACCGGGCCGATGGCATGCAGCTCGATGATCTTGATGCCGGCGAGCGGCTTGTCCGCGTCCGTGGTGGGTGCATTCATGTGAGTCTCCCTGCAGCCTGGGCTGCTGTGTTGTGCGACATGACTTTCCGGATGATCGTCAGGTCGATTCTAGCGTGCAGGCCGCAGGCACCCGGGCTCAGTGGCCGCGGGCTGCCTCGGGTGCTTCGCGCGACTGGGCGAGTGCGTCCAGCAGGGCGGCGCTGCCCTGCGCGCCCGAGACCCCCACACGCTGGTTGAACACGAAGAAGGGCACACCGGTGATGCCCATCTGGCGGGTGCGACGGTCCATTTCAGTGATGTCTGCGGCGCCCAGCTCGCTGTCCAGCAGGGCGCGGGCGGCTGCGGCGTCCAGGCCGCACTCGCCGGCGATGGCGGCCAGCACCGCGCGGTCGCCGATGAAGCGGCCTTCCACGAAGTAGGCCTTGAACAGGGCCTCGACCAGGGGTTCGGTGTCTGCGCCGCTGCCCTGGGCCCAGGCGACCAGGCGGTGCGCATCCAGCGTGTTGGGCTGGCGCAGGATGGCGTCGAAATCCAGGGCGAGCCCGGCCTGGCGTCCGGCGGCCTTCACGCGCTCGTAGATCTGGGTTGCACGGTCGGCACCACCGAATTTCTGCTCCAGGTAGCTGCGACGGTCGACGCCTGCGCCCGGCAGATCCGGATTGAGCTGGAACGGATGCCAGCGCACGATGGGACGGACATCGGCGGGCAGGCTGTCCAGGGCTTCTTCGAGGTGGCGCTTGCCGATGTAGCACCAGGGGCAGACCACATCGGAGATGACGTCGATGGTGTCGCGGGGCGTCTCGGTATCAGGGGTGAAAGGGTGGGTCATGGCGGGGCCTCATTGAATGGCGCGACGATAGCCGATCGCCTCGGCCAGGTGGGGACCGAGCACGCGTTCGGCGCAGGCCAGGTCAGCAATGGTGCGGGCGAGCCTCAGTACTCGGGGTACCGCTCGGGCGGACAGGCCGAGTCGCTCGATGGCGGCGGCCAGCAGGGATCGGCCCGCGGCCTCGGGGCTGCAGTATCGATCGAGCGCGCTGCCCGCCAACGCCGCATTGGGTTGCTGCTGGCGCGCCAGGGCGCGCGCCCGGGCGGCCGTGACGCGTTCGCGAACGCTCTGGCTGCTCTCGCCGGGGCTTGCGCTCAGCAGGGCCTCGCGCGGCACGGGCGGCACGTCGATGTGCATGTCGATGCGATCGAGCAGGGGGCCGGACAGCCGACTGCGGTAGTGCGCGACATCCTCGGTGCGGCATCGGCAGCGACCCGAGGGATGCCCATGCCAGCCGCACGGACAGGGGTTCATGGCGGCCACCAGCTGGAAGTTCGCCGGGAAATCGGATTGGCGCGTTGCACGGGAGATGGTGACTCGACCTGACTCCAGGGGTTCGCGCAGGGTTTCCAGGGTGGCCCGGCGGAACTCGCCCAGCTCGTCGAGAAACAGCACCCCCCGGTGGGCAAGCGACACCTCGCCGGGGCGACCATGGCCGCCTCGAGAGACTCGGCTTCTGTCATTGGGGGCAGCAGCCCGGGCAGGCGGGCGGCCAGCATCGATTTGCCGGTGCCGGGCGGCCCGATCATCAAGAGGCTGTGGCCGCCGGCCGCGGCGATCTCCAGGGCTCGGCGTGCCCCGGCCTGACCTCGGACGTCGGACAGGTCAGGCCAGGCACAGCCCGCCTGAGGGCTCTGGGCAACCGGAGGGGGCGGCGGCTCGGGCAAGTCGGTGTTGCCGCTCAAGGCCTCCCAGACCTGGCGCAAGGTCGAAGCCGAGCGCAGACCAGGGCAGCGCGCCGCGGCCGCTTC
>JBILSK010000487.1:0-2802 GCA_044372165.1 Burkholderiaceae bacterium
AGACCCCGATGCTGTTCGCGGTCGGCTTCATCTTCGTGTTCACGATGGGTGGCCTGACCGGGATCATCCTGTCGGTGGCGCCCCTGGACATCCAGCTGCACGACACCTACTACGTGGTGGCGCACTTCCACTATGTGCTGGTGGCCGGTTCGCTGTTCGCCCTCTTCGCCGGGACCTACTACTGGATTCCGAAGTGGACGGGCAACATGTACAACGAAGGGCTGGGCAAGTTCCACTTCTGGGCCTCGCTGATCACCTTCAACATCACCTTCTTCCCGATGCACTTCCTTGGGTTGGCCGGCATGCCGCGTCGTTATGCCGACTACCCGATGCAATTCGCCGACTTCAACCTGCTGGCCTCGATCGGTGCCTTCGGCTTCGGCCTGTCGCAGCTGATCTTCCTGGCGGCGGTGCTCAAGTGCATCAAGGGCGGCAAGAAGGCCACCGATCAGGTCTGGGAAGGCGCCGAGGGTCTGGAGTGGACGGTGCCGTCGCCGGCCCCGTTCCACACCTTCGAGACCCCGCCGACGGTTCGCTGAACCGCCTGACCTGGCTCAGCCTCGGCCCGATACGACCATGAACCGGCACCCCACCGATCAGCGCCGTCCCGCCAACCTGCGGACGGCCCTGGTCCTGCTGTCGGTCGCGGCCGTCTTCTTCGCGGGTGTCATCGCGAAGCGGGTGTTCTTCGGATGAGCCGCATGACCGGTCCAGTGACGCTCAACTGGCAGACCTTCGGCAAGCTCGCCGTGCTGGTCGCGCTGATGTTCGGCTTCGGCTTCGCGATGGTGCCGATGTACCGCGCGATCTGCGAATTCACCGGCATCAATTCGTTGACCAAGGTTGATCCGGCGGTTCAGGACCTGGTGCGCAACACCCAGGTCGACACCTCGCGCACGTTGACGGTCGATCTGGACGCCAATCACTTCGGCCCTTGGCAGTTCAAGCCCGAGAAGGCGTCGGTGCAGGTGCATCCGGGGGAACTGGTGACGGTGGTCTACGAGCTGGTGAATACCACTGCCCAGGACATCGCCGGGCAAGCGATCCCCAGCTATGCTCCGGCGGTGGCCGCGCAGTACTTTCTCAAGGTCGAGTGCTTCTGCTTCAAGCAGCAGTCGCTGGCGGCGGGTGAGACCCGTCAGTTCCCGGTGGTGTTTGTGGTGGATCCCAAGCTGCCGCCGGATGTCACCACCATCACGCTGTCCTACACCTTCTTTGACATCGGGACCGGCGCGCCGGCACAGACCCGGGTCGCGCCCGCAGGCAAGGGGGTGTGATGGACAAGCCGGAAAGCAAGGTCCACCGAGCTTCGCTCATGGACACTGTCAAGGCGGTGTCGGCTTCATTTTTCGGCGTCAGAGGCAGTCGCAACCACGAACGCGACATGTCCACGCTCAACCCCATTGCTGTCATCGGCGTCGGCCTGGCGCTGGCTGCCGCCTTTGTGGCGGTGCTGATCCTCGTCGTCCGTTTCGCTGTGACACGATGACCGTGCAGCAGACTATTCGAATCCACAGGGAGATCCCATGATGTCCGCAGGCGCCCACGCTTCGGCCCCCTACTATTTCATTCCGCCCCCCTCGAAGTGGCCGCTGGTCGGTTCGCTGGCCATGGCCTTTGCGGGTTTTGGCGCAGCCGCCACGGTCAATCAGCAGTCCTGGGGACCGTGGTCGCTCCTGATCGGATTCGCCATCCTCTTCTACATGATGGTGGGCTGGTTCGGCGAGGTGGCCGGTGAATCGGAAGGCGGGCAGTACAGCACGCGGGTCGATGCCTCGTTCCGCTGGAGCATGAGCTGGTTCATCTTCTCCGAGGTGATGTTCTTCGCGGCGTTTTTCGGTGCGCTCTATTACGCCCGAGCGATCACCACACCCTGGCTCGGTGACCTCGACCACAAGCAGTTCCTGTGGCCCGATTTCGGCGCCACCTGGCCGAGCAACGGCCCCGCCGGTCAAGTCGAGGCCTTCAGCACCATCGGCCCCTGGCCGATCCCGACGATCAACACGGCACTGCTGCTGCTGTCTGGCGTGACGCTGACCATCGCTCACCACGCCCTGAAGGACAACAAGCGCGGCTCCCTGATCTTCTGGCTGGCCGCTACCGTGGTCCTGGGCGCGATCTTCCTGTTTCTGCAGGTGATGGAATATGCCCACGCCTACCAGGACCTGAACCTCAAACTGACCTCGGGCATCTTCGGTTCGACCTTCTTCCTGCTCACCGGTTTTCACGGATTCCACGTGACGGTGGGGGCCATCATGCTGGCCGTCGTGCTGATTCGCGTGATCAAGGGGCACTTCACCCCGGAGCATCACTTCGCCTTCGAGGGTGCGGCCTGGTACTGGCACTTCGTGGATGTGGTCTGGCTCGGTCTGTACATCGTGGTGTACTGGCTGTAAGCACAGCGCTCGCCCATGACAAAGCGCCCGACAGTTCGGGCGCTTTGTTTTTGGGAGGTTTGAGGTGCAGTCGGCCGATCAGCGCATCCCGACCGGGATCCCCTTGGCCTCGATCCAGCCCATGTGCCAGGACAGCAGCACGAAGGCGAACAAGGCAATCGACAGCCCGACTCGAACGCTGAGTGCCCGTACGGTGTTTCGGGTGCCACCCTTGTCGCGCATCATGAAGAAAAGTGCAGACGCGAGGCTGCCCACGATGCCGATGAATGCCAGGATGATGACGATCTTCATCGCGTCGAGTATCGCACGCCCGGCTGCGCACCCCTGGCCCGCGAGCATTCCGATGAATGCTCCATGACCCCTCCCGAGACGCTCACGATGAACGCCGCATGACCCGTCGAGACCT
>JBILSK010000039.1:0-9334 GCA_044372165.1 Burkholderiaceae bacterium
ACGCATGTCCGGTCACATGGGCGACGTCGCAACGACCATCCAGAATCTCGAGATCGCTCGCGTCGACGCTGAGCGCGGTCTGCTGATGGTTCGCGGCGCCGTGCCCGGTGCCAAGGGGGGTGCGGTTGTCGTGACGCCGGCCGTCAAGACGCCTCTTGCAAAGGGTGGCGTGCCTCGCGCGCCCCGCGCAGCTCAGGCGCCGTCCGGGCCGGTGAATCCGGCCAAGGCCGGCAAGAAGTAAGGAGGCGGAGCCATGGAACTCAAACTGCTGAATGAGCAGGGTCAGCCCGCCTCGACCGTTGCTGCTGCCGACACCGTGTTCGGTCGCGACTTCAACGAGCCGCTGATCCATCAGATCGTCATTGCCTATCAGGCGAATGCCCGCAGCGGCAATCGCGCCCAGAAAGACCGTTCGGAAGTGCGTCACAGCACCAAGAAACCGTTCCGCCAGAAGGGAACGGGTCGGGCGCGTGCCGGTATGACCTCCTCCCCGCTGTGGCGTGGGGGTGGTCGGATCTTCCCGAACAAGCCTGACGAGAACTTTACCCAGAAGGTCAATCGCAAGATGTATCGCGCCGGCATGTGCTCGATCCTCTCGCAACTGGCCCGCGAAGACCGCGTTGCGGTCGTCGAATCGATGTCGGTCGAGGCGCCCAAGACCAAGCTGCTGGCTGACAAGCTTCGCGGCATGGGTCTGCAGTCGGTGCTGGTGATCACCGATGCGCTCGACGAGAACCTGTGGCTGGCATCGCGCAATCTGCCGCATGTGCTGGTGCTCGAAGCTCGCCACACGGATCCGCTGTCGCTGGTGCACTTCGACAAGGTGCTCATCACCAAGCCGGCGCTTGCCGCTGTCCAGGAGATGCTGGCATGAATCCCGAACGCCTGATGCAAGTATTGCTCGCGCCGATCGTCTCCGAAAAGAGCACGATGATGGCCGAGAAGAACAACCAGGTCGGTTTCCGCGTTACGCCGGATGCCACCAAGCCAGAGATCAAGGCCGCTGTCGAACTCCTCTTCAAGGTCGAGGTCGAGTCGGTCCAGGTGCTCAACCAGAAAGGCAAGGCCAAGCGTCACGGCCGTTTCATGGGCCGTCGTCGCAATGTGCGCAAGGCGTACGTGAGCTTGAAGGCGGGCCAGGAAATCAATTTCGCGGAGGCCCGCTAAATGCCAGTCGTCAAGCTCAAGCCGACTTCGCCCGGACGCCGGGCGATGGTCAAGGTGGTGTCGCCCCACCTGCACAAGGGCCGACCGGTTGCTTCCCTCGTCGAGCCGCAAACCCGCGGTTCCGGCCGGAACAACCTGGGCCATATCACCACGCGCCATCGTGGTGGTGGTCACAAGCAGCACTATCGTCTGGTCGATTTCCGTCGCAACAAGGACGGCATTCCAGCCAAGGTCGAGCGTCTTGAATATGACCCGAACCGCACGGCGCATCTGGCACTGCTCTGCTATGCCGATGGCGAACGTCGCTACATTCTCGCGCCGCGGGGTGTGTCGGCAGGCACGACCCTGATGTCGGGTTCGGAAGCGCCGATTCGTCCGGGCAACACGCTGCCGATTCGCAATATCCCGGTCGGTTCAACGATTCACTGCATCGAGATGCTCCCGGGCAAGGGTGCACAGATCGCGCGTTCGGCAGGTGCCTCGGCCCAGCTGCTCGCTCGTGAAGGCACCTACGCTCAGGTTCGTCTTCGCTCCGGCGAGATCCGTCGCATTCACATCGAATGTCGCGCGACCCTCGGTGAGGTCGGTAACGAAGAGCACAACCTGCGCCAGATCGGCAAGGCAGGTGCGACGCGCTGGCGTGGCATCCGTCCGACGGTTCGCGGTGTCGCCATGAACCCGATCGATCACCCGCACGGTGGCGGCGAAGGCCGTACCGGCGAGGGCCGTGTGCCGGTCAATCCCTGGGGTCAGCCGACCAAGGGCTATCGCACGCGTCGCAACAAGCGCACGACCTCCATGATCGTGCAGCGTCGCTTCAAGAAATAACGGGTGACTTATGGCACGTTCAGTTAAAAAGGGGCCGTTCGTCGATGACCACCTGATGCGCAAGGTGGACACCGCCCAGGCCAACAAGGACAAGAAGCCGATCAAGACCTGGTCGCGTCGTTCGACGATCCTGCCCGAGTTCATCGGGCTCACGATCGCCGTCCACAATGGCAAACAGCACATCCCTGTGTTCGTCAACGAGAACATGGTGGGTCACAAGCTAGGCGAATTTGCCTTGACGCGTACCTTCAAAGGCCATGCGGCCGACAAGAAGGCCGTCAAGGGCAAGGGCCGGAAGTAAGGAGCCACAGGTCAAATGGAAACCAAGGCTGTTTTGCATGGTGTGCGGCTGTCTGCCCAGAAGGGCCGGCTCTCTGCGGATCTCATCCGCGGAAAGTCCGTCGAACAGGCGCTCAACATCCTGACCTTCTCACCGAAGAAGGCCTCCAAGATCGTCAAGAAGGTGCTCGAGTCGGCGATTGCCAACGCCGAGCACAACGACGGCGCGGACGTCGACGAATTGAAGGTCAAGACCATCCACGTCGAGAAGGCTGCGTCGCTGCGCCGGTTTGACGCTCGGGCCAAGGGCCGGGGCGTTCAGATCGAAAAGCAGACCTGCCATATCTACGTGACGGTCGGCAACTGATCGCAAGGGAAAGACGATGGGACAAAAGATTCATCCGACCGGCTTTCGCCTCGCGGTCAGCCGCAACTGGGCCTCGCGCTGGTACGCCAATAGCCGCGACTTCCCGGGCATGCTCAACGAGGACCTCAAAGTCCGCGCCTACCTGCGCAAGAAATTGCGCAACGCGTCGGTCGGTCGGGTCCTGATCGAGCGGCCCTCGAAGAACGCACGCATCACGATCTTCTCGGCTCGTCCGGGTGTCGTGATCGGCAAGAAAGGCGAGGATATCGAGATCCTGAAGGGCGACCTGCAGCGCATGCTGAAGGTTCCCGTGCACGTCAATATCGAAGAGATCCGCAAGCCGGAAACTGACGCGCAGCTGATCGCCGATTCCATCACCCAGCAGCTCGAGAAGCGGATCATGTTCCGTCGCGCGATGAAACGTGCGATGCAGAATGCGATGCGCCTGGGTGCTCAGGGGATCAAGATCATGAGCTCGGGCCGACTGAACGGTGCTGAGATTGCCCGAGTCGAGTGGTACCGCGAAGGTCGCGTGCCGCTTCATACGCTGCGTGCCGACATCGACTACGGATTCTCCGAGGCCGAGACGACCTACGGGATCATCGGTGTGAAGGTGTGGGTCTACAAGGGCGATACGCTGGGTCGCACTGACCTGGCTGCGGCCGAGAAAGACGCTGCACCGGCACCCGAACGCGAGGACCGTCGTCCCCGCCGTCCGGGTGGCCCAGGTCGGCCGGGAGAGCGCCGAGGTCCGGGAGGCGGTGGACGTCGTCCGGAAGGTGCTGCGGCGCCGGGTCCCGACGGAGCGCGTCCGCCCGTCAAGCGTGTTCGCAAGGCTGGCGGAGAAGGTGCCGCGGCCGAGCCCAAGGCCGCCGAGAGCAAGGGGCAATAAGGAACCATCATGCTGCAACCAGCACGACGCAAGTACCGCAAGGAGCAAAAGGGCCGCAACAAGGGCATCGCGACCCGCGGCACCAATGTCTCCTTCGGTGAATACGGCCTGAAGGCTGTCGGGCGTGGACGCCTGACAGCGCGTCAGATTGAAGCCGCACGACGGGCCATGACCCGTCACATCAAGCGGGGCGGCCGCATCTGGATCCGGATTTTCCCGGACAAGCCGATTTCGCAGAAGCCTGCCGAGGTCCGGATGGGCAACGGCAAGGGCAACCCGGAGTACTACGTGGCCGAAATCCAGCCAGGCAAAGTGCTCTACGAGATGGACGGTGTCGAAGAGAAGCTGGCCCGTGAAGCGTTCGCGCTCGCGGCTGCCAAGCTGCCGATCGCGACGGTCTTTGTCGCCCGGCACGTCGGCTCCTGATCGAGAGGAACACCATGAAGGCGAATGAACTGAGAAGCAAGGGTGGCGAAGAACTCGGGAAGGAACTGACCGAGCTGCTGCGTGCCCAATTTTCGCTGCGCATGCAGATCGCGACCCAGCAGTTGAACAACACTGCTGCGCTGCGCAAGGTGCGTCGCGACATCGCGCGGGTGCGTACCGTGATGACAGAAAAGGCGAGTGCCAAATGACAGAAGCGACCCCTGCGACGGCCGGTTCCGAGCGGACGCTGACTGGCCGTGTCGTCAGCAACAAGATGCAGAAGACCGTTACCGTTCTGATTGAACGCAAAGTCAAGCATCCGCTGTACGGCAAGTACATCTCCCGCTCGACCAAGTACCACGCGCACACCGAAGAGACCTTCAACGAGGGCGACCTCGTCGAGATCCAGGAGTGCCGTCCGATGTCCCGAACCAAGGCATGGAAGGTCGTGCGGCTGGTTCAAGTGGCGCGTGGCGTGTGACACATGACTCGTCGGCTCGCGGTGAGCACCAGAAGTGCTTGACGCGAGTCCGATCCGGGTTATAATCGCTGTCTTTCGCTTTTTCGGTCCGGTCAGTCCGACCGGGCGCCGAGCAGGCGTTTCCAGACCCGTTCTACGGGACCAAGACTGACCGCAATGGCCGATTGCCTCCAGATTCCTGGTGGGGCGGCCCGAGTGGATCAAGTTGGGAGTAAGCAATGATTCAGATGCAGTCGACGCTGGACGTCGCCGATAACACCGGTGCGCGTTCGGTGATGTGTATCAAGGTGCTGGGCGGCTCGAAGCGTCGCTATGCCGGCATCGGCGACATCATCAAGGTCTCCGTCAAGGAAGCGCAGCCGCGTGGCCGCGTGAAGAAGGGCGAGATCTACAACGCCGTGGTCGTTCGCACGGCCAAGGGTGTTCGCCGTCAGGACGGTTCGCTGGTCAAGTTCGACGCGAATGCCGCCGTCCTGCTCAACGCCAAGCTCGAGCCGATCGGCACGCGCATCTTCGGACCGGTCACGCGCGAGCTGCGTACCGAGCGGTTCATGAAGATCGTGTCGCTCGCGCCCGAAGTGCTGTAAGGGGGCACACGCGATGGACAAGATCCGCAAAGGCGACGATGTGATCGTCATTGCTGGCCGGGACAAGGGCAAGCGGGGCACGGTCAGTGCCCGCGTCGACGAGGGCCACCTGCTGGTGGACGGCGTCAACGTCGTGAAGAAGCACGCTCGCCCCAATCCCATGAAGGGTGTGACCGGTGGCATCGTCGACAAGACCATGCCCATCGATCAATCCAACGTCATGTTGTTCAATCCGGCGACCGGAAAGGGCGATCGGGTTGGCTTCAAGGTGCTCGAGGACGGCACGAAAGTGCGCGTCTTCCGCTCCAACGGCGAACAGGTCAAGGCCTGAGGCCGCGGACAACCAGGAAAGACCCGCAATGGCTCGTCTGCAACAAATCTACCGCGAAAAGATCGTCCCCGATCTGATGTCGAAGTTCGGGTATACCTCGATCATGCAGGTGCCGCGCATCACCAAGATCACGCTCAACATGGGCGTGGGCGAGGCGATTGCCGACAAGAAGCTGATCGAGGCCGCCCAGGGCGATCTCGTCAAGATTGCCGGCCAGAAGCCGGTGACCACCAAGGCCCGCAAGGCTATCGCTGGATTCAAGATCCGCGCCGGTTATCCGATCGGCTGCATGGTGACCCTGCGGGGTGACCGGATGTTTGAATTCCTCGATCGTCTGGTGACGGTCGCTCTGCCCCGTGTTCGCGACTTCCGCGGCATCTCGGGTCGGGCGTTCGATGGTCGTGGCAACTACAACCTCGGTGTGAAGGAACAGATCATCTTCCCCGAGATCGAATACGACAAGGTCGACAAGGTGCGAGGGCTGAATATCAGCATTACCACCACCGCCAAGTCCGACGACGAAGCCAAGGCGCTGCTCGCTGCGTTCCGCTTCCCGTTCCGTAACTGAGGGTTGATTCGTGGCCAAGACCTCCCTGATCGAGCGCGAAAAGAAGCGCGAAATGCTGGTGAAGAAGTACGCCCCCAAGCGTGCTGAACTGAACGCCATCATCAACGACCAGTCGAAATCCGAGGAAGAGCGTTTTCAGGCTCGCCTCAAACTGCAGCAGCTGCCGCGTAACGCGAATCCGACCCGGTTGCGTAACCGGTGCGAGCTGACCGGCCGGCCCCGCGGAACCTTCCGCAAATTTGGTCTTGCGCGCAACAAGCTGCGCGAGATCGCCATGCGCGGCGAAGTGCCGGGCATGACCAAGGCGAGCTGGTAAGGAGCGAACTACTATGAGCATGAGCGACCCGATCGCCGACATGTTCACGCGCATCCGCAACGCGCAGCGCGTCGACAAGCAAACCGTGGCGATGCCGTCGTCCAAGCTGAAGGCAGCGATTGCTGCTGTGCTGAAGGACGAGGGCTATATCGATGGCTTCCAGATTCGTGACGAGGCGGGAAAGCCTCAGCTCGAACTGCAGCTGAAGTATTACGCCGGCCGTCCTGTGATCGAGCGTCTGGAGCGCGTGTCGCGCCCCGGGCTGCGCGTCTACAAGGGCCGCGATCATCTGCCCCAGGTCCTGAATGGTCTGGGTGTGGCAATTGTCACCACGTCCAAGGGCGTGATGACTGACCGACGCGCCCGCCAGACTGGTCTGGGTGGCGAAGTCATCGGTTACGTGGCGTAAGGAGGCCAGCATGTCACGCGTTGCACGCATGCCGGTCGCGGTGCCCTCGGGCGTCGACGTCCAGATCGCGAACGGTACCATCACGACCAAGGGCCCGTTGGGAACCCTGACGCAGTCCATCAATCCGCTGGTGGCGATCACCCGCGAGGGCGCCGAGCTGCGGTTCGGGCCGGTGGGTGAGTCCCGTGAAGCGGCTGCTCTGAGCGGCACGTTCCGGGCGCTGGTCTTCAACATGGTGACCGGTGTCAGCAAGGGCTTCGAGCGCAAGCTGAACTTGATTGGCGTGGGCTATCGGGCCCAGGCCCAGGGCGCAGCGTTGAACCTGTCGCTGGGATTCTCGCATCCGGTGGTCCACACGATGCCTGAAGGCGTCAAGTGCGAGACCCCGACGCAGACCGAGATCCTGATCAAGGGGGCCGACAAGCAGAAAGTCGGCCAGATCGCTGCGGAAATCCGCGCGTACAAGCCGCCCGAGCCTTACAAAGGCAAGGGCGTCCGGTACTCGGATGAGGTGGTGGTCATCAAGGAAACCAAGAAGAAATAACGGGCAGCAGGACGAACATGGACAAGAAGCAATCCCGTCTGCGCCGCTCTCTGCAGACGCGTCACAAGATCGCAGACCTGCGTGTCGACCGGCTCACGGTCTTCCGCAGCAACATGCACATTTACGCGAACATCATCGCCGCCTCGGGCGACCGGGTGCTGGTGTCGGCATCGACCTGCGAAGCCGAAGTGCGGGCGCAGCTGGCCGGTCAGACCGGCAAGGGTGGCAACACTGCTGCGGCCATGCTGGTCGGCAAGCGGATTGCCGAGAAGGCACTTGCTGCGGGCATCCAGTCGGTCGCGTTCGATCGCGCTGGATTCCGCTTTCACGGCCGGGTCAAGTCGTTGGCCGAGGCGGCCCGCGAAGCTGGCCTGAAGTTCTGACGCGACCGGCAAAGGAATATCCAGGATGGCAAAGATCCAGGCACGAGTCGGCGCTGAACAGCGCGACGACGGACTGAAAGAAAAGATGATTGCGGTCAACCGCGTCACCAAGGTGGTCAAGGGCGGCCGAATTCTCGGTTTTGCTGCGCTGACCGTGGTGGGCGATGGTGACGGCCGCATCGGCATGGGCAAGGGCAAGTCCCGCGAGGTGCCGGTTGCAGTGCAAAAGGCAATGGACGAGGCGCGTCGCAAGATGATGCGTGTGTCCCTTCGCAACGGCACGCTGCAGCACCCGTTGGTGGGCCGGCACGGCGCTGCGCGCGTGTTCATTGCTCCGGCAGCGGACGGTACCGGCATCATCGCGGGCGGTCCGATGCGCGCAATCTTCGAAGTGATGGGTGTGACGAACGTCGTCGCCAAGAGCCATGGGTCCAGCAACCCGTACAACATGGTTCGCGCCACCCTGAACGCCTTCACCCGGATGAGCACGCCGGCCGAAATCGCGGCCAAGCGCGGCAAGACCATCGAGGAGATCCTCGGCTGATCGCCGAGGCTACGTCATGAGCAAGAAGACCCTGAAGGTCACCCTGGTTCGCAGCCCCATCGGAACGCGCGACTCACATCGCCAGACTGTCCTGGGGCTTGGACTGAAAAAGATCAACCAGACCCGCGAACTCGAGGACACCCCGTGCGTTCGCGGCATGATCACCAAGGTTTCGTACCTGGTGAAGGTCGAGGGCTGAGATGAAACTGAATGATCTGTCGCCCGCCGAGGGCGCAAACCGGGCGCGTCGTCGCGTCGGTCGCGGTATCGGCTCGGGCTTGGGCAAGACGGCCGGCCGTGGCCACAAGGGGCAGAAGTCGCGCTCCGGTGGCTTCCACAAGGTGGGTTTCGAGGGCGGCCAGATGCCGCTGCAACGGCGGCTGCCGAAGCGTGGTTTCAAGTCGCTGGCTGCAGGAACCGTGGGTGAGGTTCGTCTGTCGGACCTGCAGCGCATGCCTGGTGACGAGATCGATCTGCTGGCGCTCAAGGCTGCCGGTGTCGTGTCGCAGCTCGTGCTGTCGGCCAAGGTGATTCTGTCAGGCAGCCTGGATCGCAAAGTCACCCTGCGGGGCGTCGGCGCAACCAAGGGCGCCAAGGCCGCGATCGAGGCAGCCGGCGGCTCGCTCGCCTGAGCGACGGCTCGAGTAACAGGACGGTTTCGTGGCGAAGACTCCGACAGCCCAGATCAAGGCAGGCGGGAAGTACGGTGACCTGAGAAGGCGCCTGGGCTTTCTGCTGCTGGCTCTGGTCGTCTATCGCATCGGCGCTCACGTGCCAGTGCCTGGCATCGATCCCGAGCAGCTCGCGCAGTTGTTCAAGTCGCAGCAGGGTGGTGTGCTGGGCCTGTTCAACCTGTTTTCGGGCGGCGCGCTGTCGCGCTTCACGGTGTTTGCATTGGGGATCATGCCGTATATTTCGGCGTCGATCATCATGCAGCTTCTGACGGTCGTGGTGCCCCAGCTCGAGGCGATCAAGAAGGAAGGCGAAGCCGGACGCCGGAAAATCACCCAGTACACGCGGTGGTTCACCCTTGCGTTGGCGACCTTCCAGGCCTTCGGCATCAGCGTGGCACTTGAAGCGCAGCCTGGGCTGGTGATCGAACCCGGCCTGATGTTTCGCTTCACCGCAGCCGTGTCGTTGGTCACGGGCACCATGTTCCTGATGTGGCTCGGTGAACAGATCACTGAGCGTGGTTTGGGTAACGGCATTTCC
>JBILSK010000488.1:0-2799 GCA_044372165.1 Burkholderiaceae bacterium
CATCGCCCACCACAGCGCGCATGGCCACCGCTCCGAACGCCCCCTGGATGCCACCAAAGGAGGCCCGCCCGTGCAGCCAGTCGGGCGTGACCTGGGCGGGCAGCACGACACCGCCTTCAGGATGGTCTGCGCTGGGCGCAAGCGTGCGAACGGGTTGCGAGACGAGGGCGGAAAACGATTGCATGACGAGGCGCGGCAGGGCGGATGAATGTCGGCGATGACGCGCAGGCAGGACGATTCGCTGAATCCGCGCGGGCCGCCGAGGATGCCACAATCCTGCCCACCGACCGGAGATCACACCATGCGCATCGAAACCCTCGCCGTTCACGCCGGCTACAGCCCCGACCCGACCACCAAGGCCGTCGCCGTGCCGATCTACCAGACGGTGGCCTATGCCTTCGACAGCGCCCAGCATGGCGCCGACCTCTTCGACCTCAAGGTGGCGGGCAACATCTACACCCGCATCATGAATCCGACCGAGGACGTGCTCGAAAAGCGCATTGCGGCCCTGGAAGGCGGCATCGCGGCGCTTGCGGTGGCCTCGGGCATGTCGGCCATCACCTACGCGATCCAGACCATCGCCGAGGCCGGCGACAACATCGTCTCGGCTTCGCAGCTGTACGGCGGCACCTACAACCTGTTCGCCCACACGCTGCCACAGATGGGCATCGAGACCCGCTTTGCCGATGCCCGCGACCCGGCAAGCTTCGCCCCGCTGATCGATGCGCGCACCAAGGCGATCTTCTGCGAATCGATCGGCAATCCGCTGGGCAATGTCACCGATTTCGGCGCACTGGCCAAGGTGGCGCATGACGCCGGCATTCCCCTGATCGTCGACAACACCGTGCCCAGCCCCTATCTGTGCCGGCCCATCGAACATGGCGCCGACATCGTGGTGCACTCGGTCACCAAGTACCTCGGCGGCCATGGCAACAGCCTGGGGGGCGCGATCGTCGACAGCGGCAAGTTCCCCTGGGCGCAGCACAAGGCACGCTTCAAGCGTCTCAACGAACCCGACGTCAGCTATCACGGTGTGGTCTACACCGAAGCACTCGGGCCGGCGGCCTTCATCGGGCGGGCCCGCGTGGTGCCGCTGCGCAATACCGGCGCGGCGATCTCGCCCATGAATGCTTTCCTGCTCCTCCAGGGCATCGAGACGCTGGCCCTGCGCATGGACCGCATCTGCGACAACGCGCTGACCATCGCGCAGTTCCTGAAAGCGCATCCGAAGGTGGCCTCGGTGAACTATGCCGGCCTGCCGGATCACCCCGAGCATGCCCTGGTGCAACGCTACATGGGCGGTCGCGCGTCGGGCATCCTGTCCTTCACGCTCAAGGGTGACGCAGGACGCGCGGCCGGCGCGCGCTTTCTCGACGCGCTCGAGCTCTTCACCCGACTGGTCAATATCGGCGACGCCAAGTCGCTCGCAACCCATCCGGCATCGACCACCCACCGCCAGCTCGATCCCCAGGAGCTCGCCCGCGCCGGCGTAAGCGAGGGCATGGTCCGCCTGTCGATCGGCATCGAGCATGTCGAAGACCTGAAGGAGGACCTGGCGCGCGCGCTTGACAAGGTCTGATCGGCGCCTGATCGAGGGCGGATTCGACCCGTGCGCCAAGGGCCGGTCTGGTCGACGGACGGGCTGACCGGCAGGCCCCTGGCCACCATCGGTGCCACAGTGTGTCGCCGGGGTATCGACTTTCCGTCGACGCGGCACTTATGATCCACCCCATGAGAGGGGGAGACCAGCGTCGCGACCCCGGACTGGCGTCCGGGGTCCGGATCAGAACGAGCACGCCGCGCGCGTGCGCTGAAACCATTGCTCGAATGGGCTCATGGCTGAACGCGCTCGGCCTGCGTTCGGCCGATGCCGATTGCGTCCACTGCAGCAGTGATGCCCAGGGCGTGCGCTTCGTGCTGCGCCGGGGTGCCGTGCGCGCGTGGGCGCCGGAGCACAGCACGCTGGCCCTGTGCCGCACACTCGGCCTGCGCCATGACGACGATGGCGACCTGGAGCGGGAAATCATCGTGGCCATGCTGCTGGCCCCGGTCACCGTCGAGTTCCCGAGCTTCGAGGAGTTCGAGTCGGCGGTCCGCATCCGCCGCCTGATGGTGCGGGCCGCCCGGCTCACGGCGCTCAATTTCGACACCGACGCCATCGAGCGGCCGGAAGACTGCTGGCAGTACAACGAGCACACCGGCTTCACCGTGCGCCCGGGCCACTGCCTGATCGAGTCGTTGCGCAAGGCGACCCAGCCCGAGATCACCGGCCGGCTGTATGCCTTTTCGTGCTATCGAGCCACCGAATACGTGATGCTGCTCGCGATCGCGCAGGAGGCCGAACGCGCCAATCCGCAGCTGCGCCAGGTCATGCAGCATCAGGCCGAACGACGGGCGATCCAGTCCGGCGAGTTCCACGATGTCTATCTGCGCGAGTACGGCTCGATGCGCGCACCGCTGCCTGCCCGCTACTACGTGCCGGGCGATCGCATCTGGTTTCGCAACCCGGATGAACACTCGGCCGATGCCAAGGGCTATGAAGGCTCCTGGGTGATCTACCTGGGCGATGGCCTGTTCAGCAACTTCTGGAAGCGCGACCAGCCCTTCAGCTTCGTCGGAAAGTGCGTCGAGATCTTCCATTGGCGAAGCGGTGCCTGGCGAGACCGCGAGGGTGTCATGCGCATGGATGAAGACGAGGTCGAACGGCGCTGCGAGGCCACACTGTCCGACCCCGGCGAACTCGAGCAGATCATGCGGCGCATGATGCGACCCCGCGCACCACGCGGCACCTTTGGCGGT